>JBDHRZ010000436.1:0-2917 GCA_039807845.1 Rhodoferax sp. | reverse complement strand
GCGCCCGAGCGGCTGCGCTGCACGTTGGCCTGTGCGCCGAGCGTGGGCCAGGCCTGGGCCTGCGCCTGGTCCAGCAGCGCCTGCGCCTGCGCTACGGCGGCCGCGGCCTGCGCCAGGTTCTGGTTGCCGATTGCCACGCGTTCGATCAGCGCGCTCAGTTGCGGATCGCCGAACAGTTCCCACCAGCGGCCGGCCTGCCAGCTCTGCAGCGCCTCGGTGCTCACCCAGCCGGGCGGCGCCTCGCTCTTCCAGTGCGCGACGGGCGGCAACTCGGGTCGGCGCTCCGGTGGCGCCAGGCTGGTGCAGCCGGCCAGCGCCAGGCACAGGACCGCGCCGAGCGCGGCGGTGGGCCCGCGCGGGCGGCTGCCGGCAGCGATCTCGGCGATCTCCAGAGGCGTCATGCGGTCTCCATGGGAACGCCGGCGATGGGGTCGGCGACGGGGTCAGGTCTTGGGTCGGCGATGGGGTCAGGTCTTGCCTTTTGCCCCCCAACGCGTTGGGGGGCAAAAGGCAAGACCTGACCCCCACGGCCGAGCTTGTCCAGCAGAATGTAGACCGCGGGCGTGGTCAGCAAGGTCAGCAGCTGGCTGGCGATCAGGCCGCCCACGATGGTCACGCCGAGCGGCTGGCGCAGTTCGGCGCCTTCGCCAAAGCCGATCGCGAGCGGCAGCGCGCCCAGGCCGGCCGCGAGCGTGGTCATCAGGATCGGCCGAAAGCGCAGCAGGCAGGCTTCGCGCACCGCCTGCACGGCATTCAGGCCGCGCGTGCGCTGCGCGTGGAGCGCGAAGTCGATGATCAGGATGGCGTTCTTCTTGACGATGCCGATCAGCAGGAACACGCCGATCAGCGCCATGATGGAGAACTCCATGCGCAGCATGAGCAGCGCGAGCACCGCGCCGAAGCCCGCGCTGGGCAGCGTGGTGAGCACCGTCAGCGGATGGATCAGGCTCTCGTAGAGCATGCCCAGCACGATGTAGACCACCACCACGGCGGCCAGGATCAGCAGCCACTGCTGCGACTGTGTCTGCTGCGCCTGCGCGAGTGCGCCGCTCGGCATGCCACGCACCTGGTTGGGCATGCCGATGGCGTCGATCGCCTCGAGCACCGCCTGGCGTCCTTCCTCGATCGAGACGCCGTCGCCCAGGTTGAACGACAGCGTGCTCGACAACTCACCCCCGTCGTGCCATACGCTGGAGGGTACCGAGCGCTCGGAGAAGCGCGCGAACGCCGACAGCGGCACCATGGTGCGCTCGCTCATCGAGATCGGCTGGCCGGTAGAGGCGCTGCGCAATGCCGGGTTGGCCGAGCTGCCGCCCGCCGCGCCGGCCGGCACCTGCACGTCGCGCAGCACCACGGGCGACTGCGCATGCTGCGGGGCCCATTCCATCACCACGGTGTACTGGTTGAGGTCGCTGTACATGGTGGCGACCTGGCGCTGGCCGAACGCGTTGTAGAGCGCGGCGTCGATTGCCGCCGGCGTCACGCCCAGGCTGGAGGCTTTCGCACGGTCGATCTCGATGAAACTCTCCACGCTGTTGTCGGTTTCGTTGTCGTCCACGTCGGTGAGGCGATCGTCCTGCCGCAGTTGCGCCGAGAGCCGGCGCGTCCAGGTCTTGAGGTCGGCTGCGTTGTCGGCCTTGAGCGTGTACTGGTAGGTGGAGTTGCTGCTGCGCCCGCCCATGCGCAGCTCCTGCGTCGGGTTGAGGAACACGCTCAGTCCGGTGATGCGCGAGAGTTGCGGGCGCAGCCGGTTGATGACCGCGCGCGTCTTCTCTCCGGCAGGGCGTTCGCGCGCGGGCTTGAGCGCACCGAACAGGAAGCCGCCGCCGCGCGAGCCACCGGCGAACGCCACCACCGTGCCGACCGAAGGATCGGCGCCGATGATGTTGGCGGCCTGCTGCAGCTTGTCGGCGAACGCGCTGGACGAGATGCTCTGGTCGGTGCGCAGCCCGGCGAAGAACTGGCCGTTGTCCTGGTCGGGGAAGAAACCCTTGGCGATCGCCGTGAACAGGTAGCCGTTGAGCCCGATCACCACCGCCAGCACCAGCATCACGAGCCAGGGGAAGGCGAGCGACCAGTCGAGCGAGCGCGCGTACCAGCGCACCAATGCGTGCTGCCCGGCGGCCAGATGCTCGCGCAGCCAGCCCGCCGCGCTGCGGCGCACCGGTGCGTGGCCCGTGCCCGCTGGCAGCAGCATGGCACACAGCATCGGCGTGGTGGTGAGCGAGATGACGAGCGAGATCATCACCGCGGCCGACAGCGTGATGGCGAACTCGCGAAACAGCCGGCCCGGCTGCCCGCCCATGAAGAACAGCGGAATGAATACCGCCACCAGCGAGACGCTCATGGTGAGCACGGTGAACCCCACCTCGCGCGCGCCGTCGAGCGCCGCCTGCGTGCGCGCGACGCCCTGCTCGATGTGGCGCGAGATGTTCTCGATCACGACGATGGCGTCGTCCACCACGAAGCCGGTGGCCACGGTGAGGGCCATCAGCGTCAGGTTGTTGAGCGAAAAACCCAGCGCGGCCATCACGGCGAACGTGCCCAGCAGCGACACCACCGTGGCCACCGCCGGGATCAGCGCCGCGCGCACGTTGCGCAGGAACAGGCCGACCACCAGCACCACCAGCACCACCGCGATCGCGAGCGTGATCTCCACCTCGCGCACCGAGGCGCGTACCGAGCCGGTGCGGTCGATCGCCACCTGCAGTTCGATGTCCGAGGGCAGTTGCGCGCGCAGCTGCGGCAGCAGGTCGTGGATCGCGTTGGCGGTGGCGATCAGGTTGGCGTCGGGCTGCTGCGTGATGTTGACGATGATCGCCGGACGGCCGTTGAACATGCCGCGCGTGCGCGTGTCCTGCACGCTGTCGATCACGCGCGCCACCTGCGACAGGCGCACTTCCGCACCGCCACGCAT
>JBDHRZ010000435.1:0-2921 GCA_039807845.1 Rhodoferax sp. | reverse complement strand
CCCCACTCGCCGGGCGGCTTGAGCAGCGTCAGCGCCAGCAGGTCCGCGGCGACGATGCAGGCCGCGTTCTTCGCATGAATCTTCGCGACTTCCGGCGCCCAGTCCATGACCCAGCCGCTGCTGGCCGGGTACTGGATGAGTGCAGCGAAGAAGTCGCCCTGCAGCGCCGCGTCCCAGGCCGCAGCCGAATCGGCGACCCGCACCTCGATACCCAGCGGCGCGGCGCGCGTGCGGATCACCTCGATGGTCTGCGGGTGGCTGTCGCCGAACACGACGAACACGTTGCTGCGGCTCTTCACGCTGCGCTTGGCCAGCGTCATCGCCTCCGCCGCCGCGGTGGCTTCGTCGAGCATCGACGCGTTGGCGATCGGCATGCCGGTCAGGTCGCACACCATGGTCTGGAAGTTGATCAGAGCCTCCAGCCGTCCCTGCGAGATCTCCGCCTGGTACGGCGTGTAGGCGGTGTACCAGGCCGGGTTCTCGAGAATGTTGCGCAGGATGACGGTGGGCGTGTGGGTTCCGTGGTAGCCCTGCCCGATGAAGCTGCGCACGATCTGGTTGCGCGCGGCGATGGCGCGCATCTCCTCGAGTGCCTGCGCCTCTGTGACGGCGGCCGGGATCTGCATCGGCTGGCGGCGCACGATGGAGGGCGGCACGATGCCGTCGACCAGCGCCTGGCGCGTGGCCGCGCCGACCACCGACAGCATGTGTGCCTGTTCGCTGGTGCTGGGGCCGATGTGGCGGGCGACGAATTCGCTGCTGTCTTCGAGCGCTGGCAGGGTTGGGGATGGCGATGGCATGCGGGACTCGCTCGCTCAGTTCTTGCCCGAGAAAGCATCGTAGGCGGTTTCGTCCATCAACGCGTCGAGCTGCGATGGATCGGCCAGCCTGACCTTGAAGAACCAGCCCTTGCCCATCGGATCGGAATTGGCCAGCGACGGGTCTTCGCGCAGGGCCTCATTCACCTCCGTGATCTCGCCGCGCACCGGCATGTAGACATCGGCTGCCGCCTTGACCGACTCCACCACGCCGGCGACCTCCCTGGCGTCGATGGTTCGGCCGACTTCCGGCAGGTCGACGAACACCACGTCGCCGAGCGCGTCCTGCGCGTGCTCGGTGATGCCGACGGTGGCGTGCGCGCCGTCGATCGCGAGCCATTCGTGGTCTTCGGTGAATTTCAGTGCCATGGGGTTTCTCCGGTTGCAGGGGTGGGTGGTCGATGTCCGGTGTCCGGGTCGCGCGCGGTCGGGGGTGCGCTGCGCGGCGTGGTCTGGAATTGGGGGGTGCGGGTGGTGGGTGCGCCGGTTCAGCCGCGGTAATAGCGCGTCGGAACGAAGGGCATGGTGACGACCTCCATCGGCACCGGCTTGCCGCGCACCAGCGCCTGCAGATGGGTGCCCGGCACGCCGCTGTCGCGGTTCACGTAGGCCATGGCGATCGGTTCGTTGATGGTGGGCCCGAGCAGGCCGCTGGTGACTTCGCCCACCGGCTTGCCGTGCAAGTCCTCGATCAGCGTGTGTTCGCGTACCGGCACGCGCTGCAGCGCCTTGAGCCCGACGCGCCGCCGTCTTGGGGCGCTCTCGCCCCCGGCGAGTTGGGCCAGCACCACGGCAGCGCCAGGGAAGCCGCCGGCGCGCGCACCACCCGTGCGGCGCACCTTCTGGATCGCCCAGCCCAGGCCGGCTTCGGCCGGCGTGGTGGTATGGTCGAGTTCGTTGCCGTACAGGCACAGACCGGCTTCCAGACGCAGCGAGTTGCGTGCGCCCAACCCGACTGGCTTGACTGCCGGCTGCGCGAGCAGCAACCGGGCGAGCGCCTCGGCGTGCTGCTCGTGCACGGAAATTTCGAAGCCGTCCTCGCCGGTGTAGCCGCTGCGCGTGGCGTAGAAGTCGATCGGTGCGTCACCTGCGCCGGGACCCTTCGCCGTGAAGTGGCCGCCGGTCATGAAGGTGAGGGCGGCGACACCCGGCGCCAACCGGCCGAGCGCGTCGACCGCCTGCGGCCCTTGCAGCGCCAGCAGTGCCAGTTCCGGGCACGAGATGACCTCGCAGCGCTGGCCGATGCGGCTTTCGATGTGCGCCAGGTCGGCCGCCTTGCAGGCGCCGTTGACGATCACGAACAGGTCGCCGCCGTGCTGCACGTCGCGGTTCACGAACATCAAATCGTCCAGGATGCCGCCGGCCTCGTTGAGCAGCAGGCCGTAGCGCTGCTTGCCCGCCGGCAGGTCGATCACGTCCACCGGCATCAAGGATTCGAACGCCTCGGCGGCGTAGCGCCCGACCAGGCGCAGCTGGCCCATGTGCGAGACGTCGAACAGGCCGGCCGCGTTGCGTGTGTGCTGGTGCTCGGCGATCAGGCCGCTGGGGTATTGCACCGGCATCGAATAGCCGGCAAACGGCACCATGCGCGCGCCAAGTTCCAGGTGCAGCGCGTGCAGCGGGGTCTGGCGCAGTGCTTCGGAC
Source organism: Rhodoferax sp. (assembly GCA_039807845.1). Classification (GTDB taxonomy): domain Bacteria; phylum Pseudomonadota; class Gammaproteobacteria; order Burkholderiales; family Burkholderiaceae_C; genus CAISIP01. The sequence goes on along the minus strand of JBDHRZ010000435.1, from coordinate 459 downwards.
GGATCGGACATGCGGTTCTCCTGCGTAGGGGGTCAGGTCTTGCCTTTTGCCCTCGCCAGCCCTTGCCTTGCCTCAGCATGTGTGGGGGGCAAAAGGCAAGACCTGACCCCAGGCTTGCTGCCCCCGCTGTCCGTGGTACCTGAGAGATTCACTGCCGCGCCAGCCATGCCGGGCGCTGCCTGCAGTTTGCTCCTTCGGTGGGGCCCGTGCGCGGCACCCTCTCTCCAGTGGGGAATCGCCGCGCGGCATCGCTGCCCCGCGGCGCTTGCCAGTCCTTTTGCCTGAGCGTTCGACCCGCTGCGATCAGCCGGCGCTGCGCCTTCGGCGGCCCCGTGGCGGGGCTCTATCCTGGCGCGGGGATTGTATAGCCGCGTGGGGGTCTGAGCCGCGTGGGGGTCACGCGTGGGGGTCAGGTCTTGCCTTTTGCCCCCCCTCCACATACGTTGCGGCAAGAAAAAA
>JBDHRZ010000434.1:0-2923 GCA_039807845.1 Rhodoferax sp. | reverse complement strand
ACGAAATTGATGCCCGAGCCGACGATCAGCAAATAGCGCTGCATCGGGTTGCGTTCATCGATCAGGCGCAACTGCGCCGCCACGTAGCTGACGGCGCCGAAGAAGATCGGCCCGTTGATCCGCACGATCTTGAGTTGCGGACAGTCGGGCAGGCCGGTGTCGTTGCTGAAGCCGGGCGGCCACTGGCCGGAGGTCGGCTTGGCGTCCTCGATCCCGGGTCTGGCTGTGCGGTTGAGGAACAGCATCAGGGACAGCAGCACACCAAGCAGGATCGCATACTGCAGTTGCAGCGTCAGGGTACCGACCAGGGTGACGGCCATCACGGCCGATTCCTGCCGGCTCACGCGCAGGATCTCGCGCATGTGGCGCCAGTCGATCAGGCCCCAGGCCACGATGAACAGGACGCCCGCCATCGCCGGCACCGGCAGGTAGCGCGCCAGCGGCGCCAGGAACACCACGATCACCAGCAGGAACACCGCCGAGAACGCCGCCGCCAGCGGGGTGCGCGCGCCGGCCTCGTAGTTGAGCCCGCTGCGGTTGAACGAGCCGCTGGAGACATAGCCGGACGTGAACGCGCCGACGAGATTGGACAGGCCCTGGCCGATGAACTCCTGGTTGCTGTCGATCACCTGGCCCGACCGGGCCGCGATCGCGCGCGCCACCGAGATCGCCTCGGTCAGCGACAGCAGGGTCACGGCGATCGCGATCGGCGCGAGTTGCTCGAGTCGGCCAGCCGACAGGGGCGGCAGCGACCACGGCGGGAACCCGACCTGCAGCGCACCGACGTTGCCGATGTGCGTGCGCGCGTTACCCAGCAGCAGATCCAGCGCGGCGGCGACGATGCCGCCCGTCACCATGGCGGCGATCAGGTAGGGAGCCTTCGGCCAGCGCCGGCGGATCAGCACGCCCGAGACCAGCGTGGCGAGCGCCACCGTCGTCACCCACGGGTTGATCTGCAGGAGCTGGCGCCCGAGTTCGTACACGATGCGGTACACCGAGGCGCCGCGCGCGACCTCGATGCCGAAGAAATACTTCACCTGGCTGGCTGCGATCAGCACGGCAGCGCCGGCGGTGAAGCCCACGATCACGGTGTGCGAGACGAAGTTCACCAGCGCGCCGAGACGCAACAGGCCCATCGAGAGCTTGAAGACTCCCACCAGGAAGGTCAGCGACAGCACCAGCCGGATGTATTCGTCGCTGCCCGGGACCGCCAGCGGGCTGATGGTGGCGAACACCACGATCGAGATCGCCGTGGTCGGCCCGGCCACCATGTGCCAGGACGACCCCCACAGCGCCGCGATGACAACCGGCCACATGGCGGCGTACAGGCCATATTCCGGCGGCATGCCCGCAATGGTGGCAAACGCGACCGCCTGCGGCACCAGCACCATGCCGCCGGTGAGGCCCGCCACCGCATCGGCACGCAGCGTCGCGCGGTCCACCATGTGGCGCCAGCGCAGGAACGGAAACAGGTGCAGCAGCCAGTCGAACGACGCGCGTCGGCTCATGACGTGTTCGGAGACGTCGCTTCCGCTGCCACTGGCGGTACCGGCGTCAGGTCCCGGCGCGAGCCTGCCGCTGCGCGGCGAACGACACGTACCAGTCGAGGCAGGCCGGATTGGCCATCGCTTCCCTGTTCACCACCTTCTCGATCGGCTGGCCGAGCAGCAGCTTCTTGATCGGCAGTTCCTGCTTCTTGCCCGAGAGGGTGCGCGGGATTTCGGGCACCTGGAAAATCTCGTCGGGCACGAAGCGCGGGCTCAGGCTGGCACGGATGGCATCACCGATGCGCTTGCGCAAGCCGTCATCGAGCGCATGCCCCGGGCGCAGCACGACGAACAGCGGCATGTAGCTCTCGCGCCCCAGGTACTCCAGGTCGACGACCATGGAGTCGAGCACCTCGGGCAGCGCCTCGACGGCGCTGTAGATCTCGCTGGTGCCCATGCGCAGGCCCTGGCGATTGATGGTGGCATCCGAGCGCCCGTAGATCACGCACCACTCACCCTCGCCGTTGTCGTCCCCCACGCGCAGCCAGTCGCCGTGACGCCAGACACCACCGGCCTCCTTGCCCAGGTCGCCGCCGCCGGGCTTGCGGCCGTGGCCGGGCGGGTACATGTCGAAATAGCTCGCCAGGTAGCGCGCGTCGCCCGGGTCGTTCCAGAAACGCAGCGGCATGGACGGGATGGGCTGGGTGCACACCAGTTCCCCCACCTGGCCATAGACGGGCTGGCCGGCCTCGTTCCACGCCTCCACTGCCGCCCCCAGCATGCGGCACTGCATGATGCCGGGCCGCTGCGGCAGTTCACGCGAACCGCCGATGAAGCCCCCGGCGAAGTCGGTGCCGCCGGAGATGTTCATCCACCAGATGTCCTGCTGCGCACTGCTCTGCGCAATCCGGCGAAACTGCTCGCTACCCCACTGCTGCACCTCGGGCGAGAGCGGCGAACCGGTGGTGCCCAGGGCGCGCACGCGCGAGAGGTCGCCGCAGCGCGCGAGGTCGACCCCGGCCTTGGAGCAGCCGGCATAGAACGCGGCCCCGGAGCCCACGAAGGTGACGCGATGGCGCGCGGCGAAGCGCCACAGCGTGGTCCAGTCGGGCGCATCGCGCGGGCCGCCGGGGCTGCCGTTGAAGATGACGCAGGTCACACCGGCGAGCAGGCCGGCCACCTGTGCGTTCCACATGATCCAGCCGGTCGAGCTGTACCAGTGGAAGCGATCCCCCCAGTTGTTCGGGTGGTAGCTGGCGCCCTGGTCCATGTGCAGCGCCGCGACCTGGTAGACCAGCACGATTCCGCCGTGCGTGTGCACGATCGGCTTGGGCAATCCGGTGGTGCCGCTGGAATAGACGATCCACAGCGGGTGATCGAACGGAAGCCAGACGGGTTCGAAGGCGTCGATCTCGTCGCCAGTGGCCGACAGGATA
>JBDHRZ010000433.1:0-2935 GCA_039807845.1 Rhodoferax sp. | reverse complement strand
CATGACCAGGGATTTTTCCTGCGCGTGCAGCAGCAGTTGCAGACAGACGGCGCCTGGGAAGGCGAACTCTGGCGTCTTGATGCCGGCGGACAGGCGAAGGCGATGCAGATCTCGTGGGTGATGCTGCAAGAGCCGGCTCACAGCGTTTGCTTTTTCAAGGACTTGAGCGAGAAGTACGCTGCCCAGCAGCGCATCGAGACCCTCGCCTACCGCGACTCCTTGACCGGCCTGCCGAATCGGCTGCTGCTGGCCCAGCGGGTCGATTTCGCGCTGCGCCTCGCCGAACGCAACCGCGGCCGGTTTGCCGTCTTCTTCCTGGACCTGGACCGCTTCAAGAACATCAACGATTCGATGGGGCACGCGTTCGGGGACCGGGTGCTGGTGGAGGTCGCTGCGCGCATCCAGTCCTGCCTGCGCGACGTGGACACGCTGTGCCGCCTGGGCGGCGACGAGTTCGTGCTGTTCCTGCAGGAGGCCGACGAAACTGGTGCAGAGGCGTGCGCGCAGCGCATCCTGCAGGCGCTGTCGGCGCCGTTCGTGCTCGAGGGCATGAACTTCTCGATCGGTTGCAGCATCGGCGTGGCCTTGTACCCGGACGACGGCAGGACGCTCGACGAACTGATCCAGTACGCCGACACCGCCATGTACCGGGCGAAGGAGCGCGGGCGGGGGAGCTTTCGTTTCTACCAGCCGCAGATGAACGTGGACGTGCTGGCCCGCATCAAGATGGACCACGCCATGCGCCAGGGCATGCAGCAGGGCCGCTTTGCGGTGCAGTACCAGCCGCAGGTGGCGCTTGGCAGCGGGCGCATCGTGGGGGCGGAAGCACTGGCGCGCTGGCACGACCCGGAGTTGGGCGCGGTTGCGCCCTCGGTGTTCATCGTGCTGGCCGAGGAGACCGGATTCATCACCGCGATCGGCAACTGGGTGCTCGAGCAGGCCGTGCGCCAGGCCGTCGCCTGGCTGCACGCCGGGACGCCGACCCAGGTGTCGATCAACGTGTCGGCGCTGCAGTTCCAGCAGGCCGACTTCGTTGGCATGGTCGACGCGGCGTTGCGCGCCGCCGGACTGCCGCCCGCACTGCTCGAACTCGAACTGACCGAGTCGATCCTGGTGCGTGATGCGGACGAGGCGCTGGAGCGGCTGCACGCCCTGGCGGCGATCGGTGTGGTGCTCTCGATCGATGACTTTGGCACCGGCTATTCCAGCCTGGCCTATCTCAAGCGCTTCCCGATTTCCAAGCTCAAGATCGACCGCTCCTTCATCACCGGACTGCCGCAGGACGACAGTGACCGGGCCATCGTCAGCGCCACCATCGGGATGGCGCGTGCGCTGGGTCTGGCGGTAGTGGCCGAGGGTGTCGAGACCGCGGCGCAACTGGAGTGCCTGCGCGAACTCGGGTGCGCAGCCTACCAGGGTTTCCTGTGCGGCCCGGCGTTGCCGGCGGAGCGCTTCGAACGACTGTTGGCACAGGAGCAGCAGGTGGGCAACACGCAACACGGCGCCTGAGCCGCGGCGCGGCTATGCCGTGAGTTGCCGGATGCGCCTCAGCGCAGGATGAAGTAGCCTGCCATCACGTATAGCACGCCGGCGAACACGCGCCTGAGCGGCGCCACCTCCATGCGGTGCGCCACCCGGGCACCGAATGGCGCGGTGAGCATGCTGGCGGCTGACAGCAGCAGGAAGGCCGGCCAATATACGTAACCCAGCGTACCGGGCGGCATGTCCGGCAGCCGCCAGCCGGCCAATGCGTAACCGATGGTGCCGGCCAGAGCGATCGGAAAGCCGAGTGCGGCCGAAGTGGCGACCGCGTTGTGGATCCTGACATTGCACCAGGTCATGAACGGAACCGAAATGAACGCGCCGCCCGCGCCCACCAGGGACGAGATGGCCCCGATCAGTGCGCCGACGCCGAACAGGCCGCTCGCTCCCGGCAGGGTGCGCTGTGGCTGTGGCTTGCGGTTGAAGAACATCTGGGTCGCGGAGAACGCCACGAAGCCGGCGAAGATGAGCCCCAGCACACGCGCGGGCATCGCAGCAGCGATCTGCGAGCCGAGCAGCGAACCCAGCACGATGCCAGGGGCCAGGTAGCGCACGACGCGCCAGAGAACGGCGCCGTGGCGGTGGTGTGCCCGCACTGAAGACAGTGAGGTGAAGCAGATCGTCGCCAGCGAGGTGGCGACCGCGATCTTGATCACGTGCTGCGGCGGATAGTCGCGCGCACTGAGGATGATGGTGATGAATGGCACCATCAGCATGCCGCCGCCGATCCCCAGCAGCCCGGCCAGGAAGCCGGTGCACAGGCCCAGCAGGGCCAGTTCGAGCAGCAGGGAGTACGGCAGCGACACGCGAAGACGGGAAAGGTGCCTGCAGGGACCACCGGGCCGCATCCTGAACCGGGGTTCAGGTGGGCGAGGTCAGCGTTGGCCTCGGGTTCGTCTGACGCGAGACGATCACACCAGCCAGGCGATGTTCCAAGCCCGAGCTACGAGAGCATTGGTTCAAGGAACTTTAAGCCCGATGGGCGCTGCAGACGCGAACATTGTAGGCGCTGGCAGCCATCGCTGGCATCTCACGTGGGCAGCATTGCCGACCGGTGCGAAACATTACACCAGGGGCTGTGCAGCCGTGCCACCTGCGAGCGCGCCGGCGCACGACCCACGATGACAAACCAGGGTGCTGCCAGGCCTATCGGCACCCCGCGCAGGGCCTGGCGGAGCCAGGGCATGGGGCGCTCTCAGATCAGCTGGCCGTCTTCTCCCAGGGCGCGGTCGAGCCGGTCCAGCAGCGAGGTGAGCATGATGCCGTCGTTCTGCTCGGCTGCCAACCGCCCGGCCTGGGTGTCGTCGCCGGCCACGCCCGGCACAGCAGTGGCACCGGTCTGCTCGCCGAGATCGAACGCCAGGTTGAGTGCCGCCAGCACCGCGATGCGATC
>JBDHRZ010000432.1:0-2935 GCA_039807845.1 Rhodoferax sp. | reverse complement strand
CCGCCGGCGCATCACCGGCTGGGGTGGCCGCGTCCTGCGCGAGGCTGCGCGCGAGCCCCTTGAAGCCGTAGGTTTCGTAGAAGCGCCGCAATCCCTCGACATCCTGTGCGCCAAACGCAATCGCGTCCAGCGCGGGCAGGCCGGCGACGTACGCGTCCAGGTCGCAGTCGGTCTTCACCGTGAGCAGGCGGCGCCCGGTCGGCAGCCAGTCCAGCGCCGCGCGCAGGTTCTGGCCGGCGACACCCTTGATGGCGTCGGCCTGCGCCACCAGCGCATCCAGCGAACCGTATTCGGTGAGCCAGCGGGCGGCGGTCTTGGGGCCGACCTTGTCGACGCCGGGCACGTTGTCGACGGCGTCGCCCACCAGCGTCTGGAAGTCGACCATCAGGCGCGCCGGCACGCCGAACTCGGCCTCGATGCCGGCCAGGTCGCGCCGCTTGCCGCTCATCGTGTCGACGATGGTGATGTGCTCGTCCACCAGCTGCGCGAGATCCTTGTCGCCGCTGGAGATGATGACGTCCAGGCCCTGGCGCGCTGCCGTCACGGCCAGCGTACCGATCACGTCGTCGGCCTCCACGCCGGGCACGTCCAGCACGGTCCAGCCGAGCAGACGCACGACCTGGTGAATGGGCTCGATCTGGGCGCGCAGGTCGTCGGGCATCGGACTGCGCTGGGCCTTGTACTGCGGGTAGATCGCGTCGCGGAACGTCGGCCCCCGGGCGTCGAAGACGCAGGCCGCGTAGTCCGCGGCAATCTCCTTGCGCAGGCTGCGCATCATGTTGACCATGCCGCGGATGGCGCCCGTGGCCGCGCTGGTGGGGTCCTCCGGCACCGCGCGCAAGTCGGGCATGGCGTGGTAGGCGCGATAGAGGTAGCTCGATCCATCCACCAGCAGCAGGGTGCGGCGCCGGCCGTCCGGTGGCGGCTCGACGGGGGTCGCGAAGGCGTTCATCACGCCATTGTGCCTGCCGGCGGGCACCCCGTGCACCTACAATCGCGCCCATGCCGCACCTCCGACTCGCCTGCTCCTGCGCACTGGCCCTGTGCCTGGCCCTGCCCGGCATGCCGCACGCGCAGAACGCGCCTGCGGGCAACGCCGCCACGCCGGCGCCACCGGGGCGACCGGACCAGCGTATCGAACGCATCCGGACCGAGGATGGCCTGGCACGCATCGACGAACTGCGCGTGGGCGGTGAAACGCAAACCATCGTGGTGGCGCCGAAGGACGGCATGCCCGCCTACGAAGTGCAACCGGGCAACAACGCGCGCAGCCTGCCGCAGGGCGAGCGCGGCAACGCCACCACCAGCGGTGGCACACGAGTCTGGAAACTGCTGGCGTTCTGACGCTGGTGCAGAGTTCCGTACTGCACCAGATACCCCCCGGTCCATGGCGGTCTACACGGAGGTCTCCCCCGAGGAGGCGGGCGGCCTGATCCAGCAGCTCGGGCTGGGCACGCTGCATGCGATGCAGGGTTGCGCGGGCGGGATCGAGAACACCAACTACTTCGTCAGCACCAGTGCCGGCGAATACGTGCTCACGCTGTTCGAGCGCCTGGGCTTCGAGCAACTACCGTTCTACCTGGCCTTGATGAAGCACCTGGCCGGGCACGGCATTCCGGTCCCGGACCCGGCGCAGGACGCCAGCGGCGTCTATCTGCATGCGCTCAAGGGCAAACCGGCCACGGTGGTGAACCGCCTGCGCGGCCAGAGCGCGCTGCAGCCCGACGCCACCCACTGTGCCCTGGTGGGCGCGATGCTTGCGCGCATGCACCTGGCCGGGCGCGACTTCGCGCTGGAGCAACCCAACCTGCGCGCGCTGCCGTGGTGGAACGCCACGGTCCCGGTGGTGCTGCCGCACGTGGACGCGGCGCAGGCCGCCTTGCTGCGCGCCGAGCTGGCGTACCAGAACCACATCGCCGAGTCGTCGGCCTACCGGGCGCTGCCGCGTGGGCCCATCCATGCCGACCTGTTTCGCGACAACGTGCTGTTCGAGGCCGCCGGGGACACGCCGCACGCCGCGGCCCAGCCGCAACTGAGCGGCTTCTTCGACTTCTACTTCGCCGGCGTCGACTGCTGGCTGTTCGACCTCGCGGTCACCCTGAACGACTGGTGCATCGCGCTCGACAGCGGCGTGGCCGACCTGGCGCGCAGCCGCAGCCTGCTGGCGGCCTACCAGACGGTGCGCCCGCTCACCGGCGCGGAGCGCGCGCTGCTGCCGGCGATGCTGCGCGCCGGCGCGCTGCGCTTCTGGATCTCGCGCCTGTGGGACTGGTACCTGCCGCGCGACGCCTCCATGCTCACGCCGCACGACCCGACCCATTTCGAGCGCGTGCTGCGCCAGCGCGTGCAGGAGCCGCTGAGCGCCTGCCGGCTGGGCGTCTGATGCGCGACGCGGCCGCACCGGACGGCCACGGCGCCCCGGCAGACCCTGCCCACACCCACTGCAATGGCCGACAATCGCGGCACGCCCTGCCGGCGCATGCCAGCGACCACGCAGCGCGACGGACCGGCCTCGCCGCACCATGAAACTGCACATCGTTCCCGCCCGCACCGGCATCACCTGGGTCAACCTGGGCATCCGGACCTTCTTGCGCCAGCCGCTGGCGCTCTCCGGCCTGTTCTTCATGTTCCTGGCCGTGATGTCCGTCGCCAGCATGGTCCCGCTGATCGGCCTGGGACTGGCCATGACGCTGCTGCCCGCCTGCACGCTCGGCCTGATGGCTGCGAGCAAGGAGGCGCACGCGGGCAACTTCCCGATGCCGCTGGTGTTCCTGAGCGCGTTTCGCGCCGGTCGCCAGCAACTGCGCGCAATGCTCACACTGGGCCTGATGTACGGCGCCTGCCTGGCGCTGGTGATGGGCGCCAGCGCCCTGTTCGACGGCGGACAGTTCGCCGCCAGCTACCTGGCAGGCCACGCACCCACGCAGAAAATGGT
>JBDHRZ010000431.1:0-2958 GCA_039807845.1 Rhodoferax sp. | reverse complement strand
GCTGGTGTTCCTGGCCGCCGTGCTGCGCGTGCTGGTGCCGTTGGCGGCGCCGCAAGCCCTGGTTACGGCGCTGATCGCTGCCGCCGCTGCGTGGTCATTGGCGTTCGCCATGTACCTTTTCCGTTACACGCCTTGGCTCATGCGGGTGCGTCTGGATGGCAAGGACGGCTGACCCGCGTACCACCCGCCGCCGAGCTGCGGCCTGGATTCTTCTGCAAGTTACCTTCAACCAACCTTGAACCTTGATCGGAGCCAACCATGTCCCTCGACCTTGCCAACACCATCGACGTGCGCAGCGTGCCGCCGCGCGAGCGCCACGGCCTGATCTTCGGGCGCTTCGATGCCCTGCTGCCCGGCGATGCCCTGCTGCTGGTGAACGACCACGATCCGCGCCCGTTGTATTACCAGTTCCAGGACCGCCATACCGGCCAGTTCGAATGGACCTACCTGCAGTCGGGGCCCGACCTGTGGCGGGTGCAGATCGGCAAGACCGCGGCGCGCTCGGACGCAGCCCAGGACAGTTGCTGCTCCGGCGGGTCCTGCGGCGGCTGAGCGGGCGGGACAACGGCCATGACTTTCGTCGTCACCGAGGCCTGCATCCGGTGCAAGTACACCGACTGTGTCGATGTCTGCCCGGTCGATGCATTTCGCGAAGGCCCGAATTTCCTCGTCATCGACCCCGATGACTGCATCGACTGTGCCGTCTGCGTTCCGGAGTGCCCCGTCAACGCCATCTACGCCGAAGAGGACGTCCCGGCGGACCAGCAGGATTTCACGCCACTCAACGCCGAACTGGCACGGCAGTGGAAGCCGATCACGCGCACCAAGGACGCGTTGCCCGACGCGGACGAGTGGGCCAACACCGAGCACAAGCGCGACCAGCTCGAGCGCTGAGCGCGCTGTGGCCCCGGCCCGGCGGCGCCTTGTGGCGGCGCAACAGGCTCACCACGAAGGGTGAGCAGTGCCAGGCGCCCGACCGGCCTCCTAGAGGCGGCTCTCTTGAAGTGATGTCGTCGTGGATTCACAACACATCGGGCCTGCGTTTGGGTTATGCTGACACTCATCTTGCTGCAACGCAACATGGGTAACGCACTTGAATCCTTGCACCAGGGCCTCGAGGCTCTGCTGGGTGACCTGCAACGGGCCCGCACCAGCGGCGACCTGGGGCGGCTGGCGCTGCTCGCCTACTACGAGGTTCGGCGCTGGGCGCGGGTAGCCGGCGAGCAGGAGCTCGCGCAGCAGAGTGCGGCCCTGATCAGTGACCTGCCGTACGCGGACCGGGCGAGCTTCATTGCCGCCGTGGACGGCCTGATCGATGAGCTCGAGCAGGTCCGGCAGCGCCGCCAGGCCCCGGTGCCGAGCCGCCCGACGCCGTTGTCGGCCTAGGAGCGCCCCGCCGTCACGGCAGGAATCCGACCGGCCGCTGTTCGCGCACCTCGGGCTTGATGCGGTGCTCGGCCTCCAGCTGGGCCAGGAATTCCAGCGCGTCGAGCGTCGTGTCGAGAATTGCGGCCTGCCGCTTGACGGCGGCGAAATCGCCCGGACAGAGCTGGTCCAGCGCGCCCAGTCGCGCCCGCATGGCGTCGCTCAGCCCGGCCCGATCGCCCGCCAATGCCTCGGTCACGAACATCTCCAGGCGCCGCGTGTCGGTGAGCGGCTTGAAGCGGATCTTGAAGGTGAAGCGGCGCAGCGCCGCCTGGTCCAGCCGCTCGAACAGGTTGGTGGTGCAGATGAACACGCCGGCAAAGCGCTCCATCCCCTGCAGCATCTCGTTGACCTCGCTGACTTCGTAGTTGCGCTGCGCGCCGCGGCGGTCCTGCAGGAAGCTGTCGGCCTCGTCGAGCAGCAGCACGGCCTTGTCGGATTGCGCGGCGCGGAACATCGCGGCCATCTGCTGCTCGGTCTCGCCGACGTACTTGCTCAGCAGGTCGCTTGCCTGGCGCACCATCAGCGGTTGCTCCAGTGATTGCGCGATGTGCTGCGCCAGCGCCGTCTTGCCGCTGCCCGGTGGACCGTAAAAACACAGGCTGCCGTGCCCGCGTGCGCGCAGCGCCTGCACCACCCGCGGCAGCGCGTAACGGCATTCGACGTTCAGGTTGTCCAGCGCATAGCGCGTCACCGATTGCTGCGCAGCGTCGGTCTCGGCGTGCTGGCCGAGTGCCAGGTCGGCGTTGCGCAACTGGCGTTCGATCAGCCGTTCGCAGGCCTGCGTCCGGTCTGTCGTGCCGTCCGCCGCGTGCGCCAGGCTGGCGAAGCGCACCGCCGTGCGGATCTGCGCTGGCGTCAGGCCCTTGCGCGCCGTCAGCCGGGCGACGAAGGCGTCCGTGACCGCCACCCCGGCCAGCGTCTTGCGCACCACGCCTTCGCGCGCGCCCGGCGGCGGCGAGCGCAACTCGAGGTGGTAGGCGAAGCGGCGCCGGAACGCCGGGTCGATCTGCTCGATACGGTTCGTGATCCAGATCGTCGGCACGTTGTTGGATTCGAGGATCTGGTTCACCCAGGCCTTGCCGTTCACGCTGCCGCTGCTCGGCGCGGCGATCTGCTCGGCGCGCGCGAGCAGTTGCGCGGCCTCGCTGGAGATCGGCGGGAACACGTCCTCGACCTCGTCGAACAGCAGGGCGGCGTTTTCGCTGCCCTTGAGGAACACCTGGGCGATCTGCAGCGAGCGGTAGCGGTCGCGCCCGCTGAGCGAGTTGCCGTCGCGATCGGCGTATTCGACCTCGAACAACTCCAGGCCGGCGGCCTGCGCGACCACCTTGGCCAGCTCGGTCTTGCCGGTGCCCGGTGGACCGTAGAGCAGCACGTTGACGCCGCACTCCCTGCGTGCCACCGCGTTGCCGAGCAGCGCGCACAACACCTGGGTGTCTTCCAGCACGAACGCGAAGTCTTCCACCGTCAGGCTGCTCTTGCTCGATGGGCGCGTGAACACCGCCATCAGTTCGGCCCGGTCGCGGTATT
>JBDHRZ010000430.1:0-2977 GCA_039807845.1 Rhodoferax sp. | reverse complement strand
TCGGGCTGTTCGCGGCGAAGAAGATGGTGCTGATCGACACCACCGGCCTGGCGCCGCGCGACCCGCGCCGCGACGACGCCCTCGACGTGCTCGACCTGCCGGGGGTGCGCCGCCTGCTGGTGCTCAACGCCGGAGCCCATGGCGACACCATGGACGACATGGTGGCGGCGTTCCAGTCGGTGCCGGCGCAACCCACGGTGCTGTCCAAGATCGACGAAGCGGTCAAGCTCGCTCCCGCGCTGGACGTGGCGATCCGCCACCAGTTGGTGCTGCGCGGCGTGACCAACGGCCAGCAGGTGCCGCATGATTGGCAGGGCGCGGACGCCGGCGAACTGGTGCGCGAATCGCTGCGCGCCAACGGCAAGTCGGCATTCGACCCGAAGGCGGCCGATCTCGGCTTCCTGTTCCTGGCACCGCAGGCGCAGGGCGCGGCGGCCACCCAACCCGGCGTCTGACGAAGATGTGCAGCCTGCAGCAGCGCGGCTTGCGAGGGAATGGGACGGCGTTGCGCTACCATGCGCTCCAGGCTGAGGCACTGCCCCAGGCTGACGGGCTGCACTAGTGTCCCACGAGAGAAAGTGATCGATGTACACCGCCAAGGGCCAGCTCGACCGCAATGCGCTGATCCGTCAGTACCAACCGCTGGTGCGCAAGCTGGCACACCACATGATGGCCAAGCTGCCGGCGAGCGTGCAGGTGGACGATCTGATCCAGGTGGGCCTGATCGGCCTGTCGGAAGCGCTGTCACGCTTCGAGGCCTCGCAGGGCGTGCAGTTCGAGACCTTCGCCACCCAGCGCATCCGCGGCGCCATGCTCGACGAGCTGCGCGAGAACGACTGGATGTCGCGCGGTTCGCGCAAGAGCCAGCGTGACATCGAACAGGCGCTGCGCCGGCTCGAGCACCAGCTCGGGCGCAGCCCGCTGGAGTCCGAGATCGCGCAGGAACTGGGCCTGAGCCTGGCCGCCTACCAGGCGCTGCTGGGCAAGGTGCGCGGCACCCAGTTGGTGTACCTGGAGGACATGGCGCGCAGCGCCGATGGCGAAGAGGGCTTCCTGGACCACACGGCAGTGGCCGACGAGGGCGCCGACCCGATGACGATGCTGGGTGACCAGCGCCTGCGTGTCGCGCTGGTGGCAGCGATCAAGAACCTGCCCGAACGCGAACAGTTCGTGATGAGCCTGTACTACGAACAGGACATGAACCTCAAGGAGATCGCCGCGGTACTGGGCGTGACCGAGTCACGCGTGTGCCAGTTGCACAGCCAGTCGATCGCCCGCCTGCGCGCGAAGATGCGCGGGCATTGAGATCAGGACTGGCGGGCGGCCGCAGCGAACGCAAGCGCGAAAGTGCGCTTGCTGCACGCGCCGTGCGCGTGCCTTTCCAGCAGGCGCTTCACAGGGCCTTGACGTCTTTGGATGCAGCCGACGCCGCGCGCCGGAACTGGCTGGCTCAGCAGGTGCGAAAGGCCGCCGCCCGCACGCCGGTCGGGGCATAGCGCTTCAGCGCGCCCACATAGGTACCACCGGGCCGCGCCTGCGGCAACAGCGACTGCAGCGAACGATCCACCAGCGCCGCGCGGCGCAGTAATGCCGCGCGCTGCTGCGCGATGTCGCGCGCCACCTGGCCCAGCCGTTCGCGCACGCCGTCGAGCGGCTCCGTTGCACCGCCCAGGCCACGCAGCGCCAGGGCCAGGGCATGCGCGCTGTCGTGCAGGTCCTGCGTCGCCAGGCGCAGTCGTTCGGCGTCGCCCGCCAACAGCGCACCACCGGTGGCGCTGACGCAGCGCTCGGCCTGCTCCAGCGCAACGTGCATTTCCGCCCGGGCCTGGATGAACGCCATGTGGTCGAAGGCCTAGGTGCGGCGGACCGCGGCCGGTGCAGTATTTCGCATCAGGAGGCGGAACTGCGCTGCAACATCTCGCGCGCATTGGCGAGCAGTTTGTCCGCGATCGCTTCCGGGTTCACGGAGTAGGTCTTGTCCGCGATCGCCTGGCGGATGGCATGGACCTTGTCGGAATCGATCTCGGATCCGGCCGCCCTGTCGAGTTCCTGCGCCAGCGTGGACACCTTGACGTCCACCCCGGGCGCCTTGCGTTCGTTGCGCGACGCTGCGTGCGCCTGCGGGCTCGCCTTGGCCGCATTGGCTGGATTGTTCTGCGATACCGCGACCGCGTGTTCGTTCGACTGGCCGATTTTCATGATGTTCCCCGCGGCTGTGGCTGGCACAGCATCCTACGCCAGCTATCGGCAGTCCAAGCAGGAACTTGAGGCATGAGTGCGCCGGCCGGCAGCGCCCGCCGGCACGCCGGCCACGCGTGGCACCCGCGGGCCCGGCCCCGGCGTCTGCGCGGCTTCACAGTTCCACCCGCACGGTACGCATATCCAGCACTACACCGGAGAGGATGCGCCCACTTTCGGTCCGCACCCGGGCCAGTTCGCCGATGACGCCAGCGGACAGGGCCTGGCCGTCGGAGGTCACCACGAAGCCGGGGCCCTGCGCCACGATGCGCACCATCGTGCCGGCCTGGAACACCTGTGCCGGCTTGACCATGCCCTGGCGCAGCGCCTGGCCGGTGCGCAGGGCCCGGGTCGCAGTCTGGCCGATCCAGGACTGCGCATCGGCGAGCACGGACGCGTTCTCCTGCGCCCAATCGACTTCGGCCAGCACCGCATCCTCGGGCGCCAGCGTGGCGCCGGCGGGCACATCGGAGCGCATGACCCAGGTCTGGCCGAACGCCTGCACCTGTACCGGCAGGAACACGTTCCAGCGCGCCTGCCCGTCGACGCAGCGAAGGCCGATCCGGGTCTGGCCCCACAGGCGCGCGCCGGGCGGCAGGTAGGGTTCGACCTGGCCGCACGGCGCCAGTTTCAGCCGACTGTCCAGCGTCCCGACCTGCACCACCATGCGCAGCGGCGCGGTGGCGGCGGGCCGCGCCGCCGCCACCGCCTGGTCGAGCCAGGCCTGACCCTGCGCGCC
>JBDHRZ010000429.1:0-2978 GCA_039807845.1 Rhodoferax sp. | reverse complement strand
GAGCGCGCGCAGCCCTTCGGTGAAACCGAAGTCGAGTTGCGGCTGCACCTGGGTCTGGTTGAACGCGGGCTCGATCATCTCGATCGGATCCTCCAGCGTGCTGACGTTCACCTCCTCGGTGGCCACGCGCTTGAGCGTGGAGTACAGCGTGGTGGTCTTGCCCGAGCCGGTCGGACCGGTGACGAGCACGATGCCGTGCGGCCTTCTCACCAGCGCCTCCCAGCGCTCGGCGTCGTGCGCACCGAAGCCCAGCGCGTCGAGGCCCTTGACCGCCGTGTCCGGGTCGAAGATGCGCATCACCATCTTTGCACCGAACGCCGTGGGCAGCGTGGAGATGCGCATCTCCACCTCGTCGCCGCGCGGATTGCGCGTCTTGATGCGCCCGTCCTGCGGCCGGCGCCGCTCCACCACGTCCATGCGTCCGAGCAGCTTGATGCGCGCGACCATCGCGTTGAGCACGCCCATCGGCATCTGGTAGACCGGATGCAGCACGCCGTCGATACGAAAGCGGATCACCCCCTGCTCGCGGCGTGGCTCCAGATGGATGTCGCTGGCCCGCTGGTCGAACGCGTACTGCCAGAGCCAGTCCACGACCTGCACCACGCCCTGGTCGTTCGCATCGAGCTGCTTGTTCGTCCGGCCCAGCTCGACCAGCTGCTCGAAGCTCGCCCCCGAACTGGCGCCACCGGCCTTGAGCGCCGAGCGCACCGAGCGGGCTAGTGCGTAGAACTCGGCCGTGAAACGCACGATCTCCTGCGGGCTGGCCAGCACCCGGCGCACGCTGCGCCGGCTCTGGCGCTCGACCTCCGCCACCCAATCGGTGATGAAGGGCTCGCAGGTCGCCACCACCAGTTCGGTCGCCGCGACCTGCACCGGCAGGATGCGGTGGCGCTGCGCATACGGCGCGCTGATGGCGTCGGCGACCTTGCCGACATCGACCTTGAGCGGATCGATGCGCAGGTAGGCCAGGCCCGTGCGCCCGGCCAGCCATTCGGTGAGCATCTCGACATCGAGCGCACGCTGGTCCTCGGCGCGGCGCATCGACACGCTGGCCAGGCGCACCAGCGGGTGCTGCGCGCTCTCGGCCTGCGAGCAGCGCGCGATCGTGCGCTCGGCCTCCTGCGCGCTGATCACGCCGTCCGCGCGCAGCCAGTCCACCAGCGAGCGCCAGGACAGCGGGCCCTGGGCAGCGACCACGGGACGCTGGCTGCCCGGCACGGTCACTGGGCGGCCCTCCGTGCTGCGCACTGCGGGGCTGAGCGTCTCATCACCCCTCCGCCATCGGCTTGAGCGCGCGCACCCACTGCGCGGCCGGCAGCGCCCAGCGCTGCTCGATCTCGCGCGCACGGGAGAGCCACAGCGCGCGCGCCGGCCGGCTCGCGGTGCGCTGCGCCAGCACCACCGTGTTGCCTTCGCGCGTGGCCTTGAACGGCCAGATCGCGTCGGCGCCGAACACCGCGGCCAGGTGGGCCACGCTGCGCGCACAGCTCGACGTGCGGCCGAACAGGTTGACGCTCAGGCAGCCATCGTCGGTGAGCACGCGCCGGCAATCGGCATAGAACGCCTCGCTGTCGAGCACCGGTGCGGCCGCGTCGTGGTCGTACAGGTCGACCTGCAGCGCGTCGATGGCGCCGAACCACTGCGGGTTGCGGATTTCCTGCGCGGCATCGGCCAGCACCACGCGCAGGCGCGCGTGGTCCGGCGGCAGCTTGAACCAGGCGCGGCAGGCCACCAGCACCTTGGGGTTGATCTCGACCGCCACCGTGCGCATGCGCAGCACCTTGGCGCAGAACTTGGTCAGCGAGCCCGCGCCCAGCCCGAGTTGCATCGCCTGGCGCGCGGGTACCGAAGCCGGCTCGACGAACAGCAGCCAGGCCATCATGCGCTGGATGTACTGGTGCACCAGCACCTGCGGCGAAGCGATCAGCATCGAGCCCTGGATCCAGACCGAATCCAGGTGCAGGTGCCGCACCGGCCCTTCGTCGGAAAACTGCACGTCGGCCAGCAACGGATGGGCGCTCGTCATCAGCGGCGTTATACCAGCAAGGCGCGCAGCTTCGGCAGCGCGGCGCACGCGTTCTCGCGCGTCGCCTCGGCCAGCGCCGCATCCGGCAGGGCGCGCAACTGCGCCAGCACGGCGCCGATGGCTGGCAGCTCCGCCGGCTCGTTCACCCCCTGCGGCACGCCACGCGCACGCTCGGCCGCACTGGCGTAGCGCCAGCGCGGCGGGATGTCCGGCGCATCGGTCTCGAGCACCAGCGCCGACAGCGGCAGCGTGGCCGCCAGGCGGCGCAACTGCAGCGCACGCTCGAAGGTCACGGCGCCGCCAAAGCCGAGCCGCAAGCCCAGCGCGATGAATGCCTGCGCCTGCTGCAGGCTGCCGGCAAATGCGTGCGCGATGCCGCTCCAGGCGCCGGGGGCACTGCCGCCGACCCGGCGCAGCCCGTGCAGCAGGCGGTCGGCCGAGCGGCGCACGTGCAGGATCACGGGCAGTTCGTGTCGCCGCGCGAGCCTGAGTTGCTCCAGGTAGAAGTGTTCCTGGCGCTCGCGCTGCGGCGCGGCGCACAGGGCCGGGACGAAGAAATCCAGCCCGATCTCGCCCACCGCGACCAGTCGCGGATCGCCGCGCTGCTCTTCCAGCGCGCGCGCCAGCCGCTGCAGGTCATCCGCGTCGGCACGTGGCACGAACAAGGGGTGGATGCCCAGCGCGTAGCTGTCCGACCCGGCGTGGGCAAGCCGGCGCACGGCGGCGAAACCGTCCGCGCAGACCGCCGGAATGACGCAGTGCTCGACGCCGCGCTGCCTGGCCCGCGCGCGCACCAGCTCGTGCGCGCCGGCGAACTCGGGCGCGTCCAGATGACAATGGGTATCGACCCAGGAAACCATGCCGTGAACCCCCCAGGGCGGTGCCTCGCACCGCATCGGGCGCTTGCCTTGCGCCGCATTTGACAATAGATTGTCGCGACTGCGCCGCCGCG
>JBDHRZ010000428.1:0-2981 GCA_039807845.1 Rhodoferax sp. | reverse complement strand
GCCATGCAGAGCAGGAACACGGCCAGAATCCCGCCGCCGATCCAGCAGCCGGCATGGCGCCGCGCGCGTTGCAGCGCGATCCGGCCCGGGGAGCGGCCGCGCGGCGCGGCGGCGCCGGCCGCGGCGAGGCCGGATGCGGCTGGAGCGTGAACAGATGCGCGGTTCATCGGCGGCGCAGGCGCGGGTCGAGCGCGGCGTTGAGCAGGTCGGCGCCCAGGGTCAGAAATGCATAGGCACCCGCCACGATGACCAGGATCGCCTGGATCACCGCGATGTCGTAGCGCCGGATCGACAGCCAGGCCAGGTTGCCGATGCCGTTCATGGAGAAGATCGATTCGATCACCACCGAGCCGCCGAGCATGTAGCCGAACTGCACCGCGGCCAGCGACACCACCGGGATGATCGCGTGCCGCAGGGCATGGCGGATGATGACGCGCCAGCCCGGCAGGCCATAGGCGCGCGCGGTGCGCACGTGATCGGACTCCAGGGCTTCGAGCATTCCCGAGCGGGTCAGGCGCATGACGGCGGGGGCGGCGTAGTAGCCCAGCGCTACCGCCGGCAGGATGTAATGGGCGAGCGTGTCCGTGCCGGAGATCGGCAGCCAGCGCAGCACCACGCCGAACGCGTAGATCAGCACCAGCGCGCTGAGAAACGAGGGTACCGCCTGGCCGCTGACCGCGACGACGAGCGCGATCCGGTCGACCAGCGTATTCGGGCGCAGCGCCGCCACCACGCCAAGCGGGATGGCGAGCACGAGCGCGAACAACAGCGAGAACACACCGAGCGTGGCGGTGACGGGAATGTGCGCCGCGAGCAGCGGGCCAACCGGCTCCTTCAGGTAGGTCGAGCGGCCGAAGTCGCCGGTCAGCAAGCCGCTGGCCCAGTGCAGGTACTGCTCGTGGAACGGCCGGTCGAACCCATACTGCTTGCGGATCACCTCGATCTCCTGCGCCGAGGCACGCTCGCCCGCCAGCGCGGCGGCCGGGTCCCCGGCCAGATGCATCAGGGAAAAGGCAACGATCGAGGTGACCAGCACCACCAGCACGGTGACGGCCAGCCGCTTGAGCACGAAGCCGCCCATCAGGCGCCCCGCCGCCGGCCGCGCACGGAGCCGGTCCGGGCACGCCGGACCGGATGGCTGCGGGCTACTTCCATTTCACCATGTAGAAGTGGGCCAGTTCGTCCGGCGTCACGGTGTAATCCAGTGCCTTGTTGAACGCATAGGCGCGGCCATAGGAGAACAAGGGAATCGCGTACGCCTGGTCGTTGATCTTCTCCAACGCCTTCTTGTAGAGCTCGTTGCGCTTGACCGGGTCCATCGTCGTGTCGGCGCTCTCGAGCAGCGTCTTGAGCTCGACGTCGCGTGCGAAATCGTCGACGCCGAAGCGGAAGTACAGGCTGACCGAGGCCGAGGCATCCTGCATGCCCTGCGAGCCCCAGGTGAGGTGCATCAGCGGAATCTTTCCGGCAACCACCAGCGGCCGCAGCGCGACGTTCTGGATGAACTTGAAATCGGGCTCGATGCCGACCGCGCGCAGGTAGGCCAGCACGGCCTCGGAATAGGAGCGGTCACGATAGGCGTAATACGGCAGCTTCAAGGGCTTGCCGGGGCCATATCCGGCCTCCGCCAGCAAGGCCTTGGCGCGCGCCGGATCGTACGGCCACTGCCTGACCTCGGTGGTGCAGCCGGTCTGGGTCGGGTAGCACATGGACAGCAGCACCTCGCTGCCATTGCCCACCAGCTTGGCGATGGCGTTGCGATCGATCGCGTGGAACAAGGCCCGGCGCACCCGCACGTCGGTCATCGGGTTTTCTCCCGAGCGCCCGGCGGCGTCCAGGATCAGGAAGGACATGCGCGTGGTCGGCGCCCCCTTCACCACCACCGTCCCCATGTCGTTGAGCCGCTTGACGTTCTCCGGCGGCACGCCCCAGATCCAGTCGACGCTGCCGGTGAGCAGTTCGGCCAGCTGGGCTTCGTTGTCCGTGATGGTGCGGTAGACGATCTTGCCGATGCGCGGCTGGCCTTTCGGGCTCTCCTTGAAATAGTTCGGATTCTTCACGTAGGTCGCCGACCTGCCGGGCTGAAAGTCGGTCATGATGTACGGCCCCGTGCACACCGGTCGCACCGCACCCCAGTCACGGCGCGTCTGGCCGCCGGCCACGCTGACCGTGGGCGCCTTGTCGTAGTGCCCGGACGGATAGATCGGCGTGTTGCCCGACAGGAACTCGATCGCGGCCGGCGTCGGGGCGTGCGCGATGAAGCGCACCCGGTTGGGATTGACGGCGACCACGTCCTTGATCCAGTCGATGCCCAGGCGCACGTTGATCCCGCTGTCCTTGGGCAGCATGTGCTTGAAGGTGTAGACCACGTCGCCCGCGTCGAGGTCGGTCCCGTCATGGAACTTGATGCCCCGGCGCAGGTCGACTTCGAGCGTCACGTCGTTGATCCACCGGTAGGACTCGGCCAGCAGCGGCTTGTAACTGCCGTTGGCAGGATCACGAAAGAACAGCGAATCGCAGTTGTAGAGAGTCGTGATCACGACCTCGCGCAGCCCCTGGTAGTAGATGTCGAAGGTGTCGATTTCGGTCGCCGTGACCCAGGTCAGCGTGTCGTTGTCCCGTCCGGCATGGGCCGCAGGAGACGACAATCCGAGCGCGAGCGCGGCACCGGTGAACAGCGTGGTGAACAGTTTGCGCATGGCAGTCCTTGAACCCGTTCGAGAAGTTCCGCATCAGCGCGACGCGGGCCGCCGGCGTCGCCCGCGACAGGCGACCGCCTGCGCCATTGAATGCCGGCGCCAGGCCAGCGTCAATCGAGGAAACGGCCGCCCTGGCGTGAGATTCCCGCAGTCATCCGCCGGCACCCCTGGCCGCGCGCGCCTCACTGCGCGATCGGCATGCGGTAGACGATCAGCCCGGAGGTCTGCGCGATCCTGTCGTACAACCGGATCGAGGCCAGATTGGATTCGCGCGTCAACCAG
>JBDHRZ010000427.1:0-2988 GCA_039807845.1 Rhodoferax sp. | reverse complement strand
CTTGAACTCGAGATCCGAATCGACCTCGCGCTCGAACACCAGCTCGACTCCCAGCGCCTCGCAGCGCGCCTGCAGGATGTTGAGCAGCTTCTTGCGCCCGATGCCGACGAAGCCGTGCCCACCCGAGCGGATCACTTCTCCCTTGAACAGCAGTTCGATGTCGTCCCAATGGTTGAACGCCTGCTGGATGTCGTCGGCCGACTTCTTGTCCCACAGGCGCATGTTGTCCATCGTCGCGTCCGAGAACACCACGCCCCAGCCAAACGTGTCGTAGGGCTTGTTGCGCTCGACGACGACGATGTCGTGCGCGGGGTTGTGCTGCTTCATCAGCAAGGCGAAGTACAGGCCGCCGGGACCACCACCGATGCACACGATCTTCATGCAGGTCTCCTGGATTTGCGTGGGTCAAGATTTAGACGTGAATAGTTTAGACATAAACTAAACTTCGTCAAGCGCTTCGCAGGCAGTCGCTCATCGGGGTTTACCCTGACGCGTACCAGGCCGCGCATGTGTCGAACCCGGAACCGGTGCAGCTCGGCAGCAGATGTGCCCGCGCTCGCGGGACGCCCGTCGATGCGTGGCTGCGCGCCAGGCCCTGCATCACCACGCCCGCACCCGTGTGGGAGATCGTCGGTGCGCGACGCGTGCGAGCCCTGATCTGCGACAAATGACCTGGTGCGGACAGCAACGGTCGTGGCACGATAATTTCCACCATGTTTGCCATCCGCCCCTACCGTACCCTGTTCGCCGCCCTGGCCCTGGCGGCCGTGCTCCCGGCTGCGTGGTCTGCGCCGGATGCAAGCCGCGGCACGTTGGTGCCGGTGTCGGCGCGCATGACGCGCGACGGCGCCGCCGCCACGCCCGCGCCAGCCACCGAACCAGCCGACGGCACCCTGCGCTTTGGCATGCGTGCACCGCGCATGCGCGAGTTGCAGGTGCGACTGCGCCAGGCCAAGTACCTGGCCGTGTACGACGTCGACGACCGCTTCGGCATGCTCACGCGCGAGGCGGTACTCAAGCTGCAGCGCGAGAGCAACCTGCCTGCCACCGGCATGGTCGATGCGCGCACCTGGAACGCCCTGCTGGGCCGCTCGCGCCAGCCGACGCAAGCCGAACTGAACAACGTCGACGTCGGCGACTGGTTCGTCGGCCACGCCCAGCCGGGCTACATGATGGAACTGCAGCACCGGTTGCGCCAGCTCGGCCTCTACCAGGGCGCGACCGACGGCAACTTCAACGACGCCACCCGGCGCGCCATTGAGGCCTGGCGCACACGCATCGGCCTGCCCGCCAGCGAGGTGATGGACGAGCGCACCTGGGCGCAGCTCATCGCACGCACGCGCAACCCGCGTTATGCCGAGCTGTTCGATGCGGCGCCGGCCAGCACGCTGACGCAGGAACTCGACCCGCGCTGCGGCCAGGGCAAGGTGGTGTGCATCTCCAGACAGCAGCGCAGGATGTCCTACGTCGTCGATGGCAAGGTGCGCTTCACGCGCGAGGCGCGCTTTGCCCGGCCCGGCTGGGAGAGTCCGATGGGCGAGTTCCGCATCTGGTACATGAACGCGGACACGGTCTCCAAGATCTTCGGCGAGCGCACTCCCATGCCCTACGCGATCTTCTACCAGGGCAACGTCGCCATCCACTACTCGCAGGACTTCTCCGACAAGGGCTACGAAAGCGGCTCGCACGGCTGCAGCCAGCTGCGCGACTACCAAGTCGCCAAGTGGCTCTACGAGCAGGTGAAAGTGGGCGACCGCGTGGTGGTGTACTGAGGGGATCTATGGGGTCATCTATGGGGTCAGGTCTTGCCTTTTGCCTCCATATGCGTTGTGGCAAGGCGAGACCTGGAGGGGCAAAAGGCAAGACCTGACCCCACCGCGGCGCGGCTCACCGCCCGCCAAGATACCATTGCCGGCTCGCGAACGGCACATCGACATCAACCGCTTCGCCCACGCGCGGCGTGACCAGTTCCATTCCCTGCTTGCGCGCCGCTGCCGTCGCGCGCAGGATCGGCTCGCTCCAGGGCTGGCAGGACAGGGCGAAGGTGGCCCAGTGCACCGGCAGCATGATCCTGGCGCCGAGGTCGCGTTGCGCCTGCACGGCTGATTCCGGATCCATCTGGACATCCAGCCGGCTCTGGTCGTAGCCGCCGATCGGCAGCAGCGCGAGGTCGGGCGCGCCCAGGCGCTGCGCAACCTGCCGGAAGTGCGGCCCGTACCCGGTGTCGCCGCTGTAGTAGGCGGAGCCGCCGGAGCCGCGCACCATCCAGGACACCCACAGGGTGGCGTCGTCCATGCCCTTGCGCCCGGAGTAATGCCGCGCCGGCAGCGCATGGATCTCGACCCCCTCGAAACGCACGTGCTCCCACCAGTCCAGTTCGTGGATCTGCGCGGCCGGCACGCTCCAGCGCTCCAGGTCGGCGCCCATGCCCAGTCCGACGAAGAACTGCGTGCCGCCGCGCGCCAGTTGCAGCACCGTGTCGCGATCGAGATGGTCGAAGTGGTCGTGCGAGATCAGCGCCGCGGCGATGCCGCCGAGACGGGCAAGCTCGATCGGCGGCGGATGCATGCGCTCGGGGCCGACGAACTGGAACGGCGAGGCACGCTGCGACAGCACCGGATCGGTCAGGATGCGCACGCCGTCGATCTCGACGAGCACGCTCGAATGCCCGAACCAGGTCGCGCGCAGGCCGGCCAGTGGCGGCAGCTTCAGGCTATCCGCCGAAACGGGAAGGACGGGGACCGCAAACGCCGGTCGGTGCGACCGTCCTCCGAGATAATCACACAGACGATCCGACAGCGCGAACCCGGGACGGTAGGGTGGCACGTTCGCGAACCGCCCGGCGGCGTACTCGGGCGAACGCTGCACGCGCTGCAGCCGCTCGCCCTCGATCACGCCACCGAACACCGGCAACTGCAGCACCTGCCAGATCGCCAGCGTCAGCGCAGCGAGCAGGAACAGCAGCCACAGCAGGGCCTTATTCCACAG
>JBDHRZ010000426.1:0-2996 GCA_039807845.1 Rhodoferax sp. | reverse complement strand
ACCATGCGCACCGAGCCGCAGACGTAGATCTCGAAGCCGCGCATGTCGGGGAAGTCGGCCAGCATGGCCTCGTGCACCAGGCCGCGGCGGCCCTCCCAATGGTCGCCGTCGCTGGCCTCGGACAGGACCGGGACGAAGTGGAAGTTGTCGTGCTCGCGCGTCCACTGCTCGGCCAGTTCGGCCAGGTACAGGTTGGCCCGCTGGCGCACGCCCCAGTACAGCCACATGGGCCGGCGCAGGCCGCGGGCGAAAGCGTCTTCGACGATGCTCTTGACCGGTGCGAAGCCGGTCGCGCCGGCGATGAACAGGATCGGACGCTCGCTTTCGCGCAGCACGAACTGGCCCATCGGGCCCTCGAAGCGCAGCTGGTCGCCGACCTTCATCCGGTTGAACACGTGGCCGGTGAAGCGGCCGCCTTCGATCAGACCGACGTGCAGTTCGATGTCGGTGCTGCTGCCCGGGGCATTCGCAAAGGAATACGCGCGCCGCTGGCCGTCGGGAAGGATGACGTTGATGTACTGGCCGGCGGTGAACGGAACCGTCTCGCCGGCTGGCAGGGCCACGCGCAGGCGCATCAGGTCGGGTGCCAGCCGTTCGAGTTGGCTGACGCTGCCCACGTAGGTCTTGTGCGCAGGGCGCTTGCCGTTGCTGCGCGGCACTTCGATCGCCACGTCCGACAGCGGCGTTGCGCAGCACATCAGCGCCTGGCCTTGCGCGCGCATGGCGGCGGTGAGGGCGCTTTCCTGGAACGGACCGTGGTCGACCTGGCCGAAGTGGACCGTGCACAGGCACAGGCCGCAGGCGCCGTTGCGGCATTCGTAGGGCAGGTCGAGCCCGGCGCGCAGTCCTGCATCGAGCAGCGTCTCGCCGGCGCGCACCGGGTGCGACGTGGTGGCGTCGTCGACGTTCAGCTGGAACGTGCTCGCCTTGACGCGGCGCCAGCGCAGCGGGATCCACGGTACCAGCGCGAGCAGGACGGTCGCGATGCCCAGCAGGGCCCACACGTGCTGCAGCGGCCACTGGTAGAGCAGCGGAAACACGGTGAGGTAGAACCAGTCGAACTGCAGCGTGGTGGGGGAGATGTCCAGCGCCGCTGCGCCACCCTGGCTCAGCGCGGGCTCGAGCAGCGAGAGCACCAGCAGCGTGACCCCCAGGCTGAGCATGATCGGCCGCGGAGGGTTGGTCTTGGCCTTGGGGATGCGCTGCACGTGGATCCACATCAGCAGCAGCACCACCAGCGGCAGACCGATGTGCATGAAGGCCAGCAGCGAGAAGAAGCGATCGTTGACGCTGGTGGGGTAGAGGAAGTTGCGCGCCAGCGCACCGCCGAAGCCGGGCAGCCAGTCGAGCCATTCGAACGCCGCCACGATGACGAACTGCGCCATCTGGTCCCACGGCAGCATGTAGCCGTTGATGCCGGAGATGTAGACGCCCCAGATGAGTGCCACGCCGCTGACCCAGGAAAACCAGCGCCAGCCACGCATGCGGTCGAAGGCGAAATGGCGCACCATGTGCAGCAGCATGGTGAGCACCATGGCGTCCGACGCGTAGCGGTGCACGCTGCGCAGGATGCCGCCGGCAAACCATTGGCGGTGCGTGAGCGACTCGACCGAGCCGTAGGCGTCGGCGACGCCGGTCTCGAAGAAGGCGTACAGGTACAGGCCGCTGCCGGCGACGACCCAGAATAGCCAGAAAGTGATCGACCCGAGGTGGTAGAGTGGGTTGACCCGGTCGCCGAAGGCACGGTTGAACACCGCCTCGACGTGCATGAAGGCCCAGCGCAGGGCGGCTTGCAGGCGGGCGATCATGCGCGACTCTCCGTTGCGTGGTGGCTGCCGGCGGCGCGCAGCACGACGACGATGAACATCAGGCCGCCGACGATGGCGACCAGGCCGCCGAGCCCCATCAGGCCCATGCCGGCGATTTCGCCACCCGAGCGCAGTACCTGCTCGGCGCCGGCCACCTTGCGCTGCACCCCATAGCCGCCTGACCAGACCAGCCCGGTGATGTGCATCAACTGGCCGAGTCCGTACACCGCTGGCTGCAGCGCGGCCATGCGGCTGTCGACCCGCGCATAGCCCAGGCGCGGCAACAGGTGGTAGGCCAGTCCCATCAGCGCCAGCGTGACGCCCACGATGCAGCCGTGGTAGTGCGCCGGGATGCGCACGTTGGCGCCGTTGATGAAGATGCCGATCGCGCCACCGGCGACGAACAGCAGCATCGACCAGACCAGGGCACTGCGCAGCGGGCGCGCCTCGGCGCTCGCTGCGGGTGCGGACACGAGCCCGAGCAGCACCGCCAGGGCGATCGGCGCGATCGCCAGCCCGCCACCGACGCGCATGGCCCAGGTCAGCAGCGCGCGGTGCTCGACCGATGCGATGTCGTGCGCGAAGTAGGCGTAGGGTGTGACGAACACGGCCACCAGGGCCAGCGCGAACATCAGCACGGTGATGCGCGGGCTCAGTGCGAGCCGGGCGCCGCTGGCGCTGGCCAGCGCCAGCCAGCCCACCAGCATCAGCAGGGTCCAGGTGAACTGCAGCGCGTGGCCGCCGCCCCAGAACAGGATTTCGTAGTAGACCTTGGGTTCGAGCGCGCGCGGTGCCGCCTGCAGCGACCAGGCGAATGCGCCCAGCGCCACCGCGGCCGAGACTGCGGCCGCGTTCAGGCCGAACTGCAGCGCACCCGCGCCGTCGATCGCCGGCCCGGGCTTGGGCGCGGCCCACAGGCTGCGCGCCACCAGCAGCGTCGCGCCGAGCCCGAACAGTGCCAGCGCGAACAGGAACAGAGGTCGGTCGAGCACCGGGACGTAGTTGGCCATGATCGGTGCGCCGCTGCCGAAAAATGCCGACAGCGCCATCAGTGCCGCGCCGGCACCGCAAGCGATGAGCGCGCCCCAGCCCCAGCGTGCAAAGCGCGCGCTGTCGTTCAGGCTCCAGAGCATGCCGGCGAGCGCGACGAACCAGACCAGCACCGACAGATCCACGTGCACGACCAGC
>JBDHRZ010000425.1:0-2998 GCA_039807845.1 Rhodoferax sp. | reverse complement strand
CGAAGGCGGCACTGGACAACTCCGACTGGATGTTCCTGCTGCGCCAGAAGCCCGAGTCGATCGAGATGATGGACAAGCTCGGTCAGCTCACGATGGACGACGCGATGAAGCGGCTGCTGCTCTCGCTGCGCACCGAGCACGGCGCGTACTCCGAGGTCTTCATCCACTCGCCGGTCGGCAACGGCATCGGCCGGCTCATCGTCGATCCGTACAGCCTCCTGCTCTTCAGCAGCCGGGCGGAGGACTTCAACGCCATCAACGCGAAGCGCGCGGCGGGCATGGACGTGTCCGAAGCGATCGACGCGGTGTTGCGCGACCGGGGGCTCGCGTGAACGCGAGGACCGTCGCCCTCCTCGTCGGCGTGAACGCCCTGGTCAGCGCCGGGCTGATCGCACTTGCCCAGGTCTGGCTTGCTCCCGAGCGCGCCCCGGCGCTGGCCGTCGTGGACGTGGCGGAGCTCTATCGCCTGAAGGAAGCGCAGGTCGCTGCCCTGCTGGTCAAACGCGGCGCGAGCGAAGAAGAGCGCGCGGGCGCGCTGCGGCGGGCAGCGGACTTCGGCACCGAGGTAACCGCCCTGTTCCAGGCGCTTCCCGACGAGTGCCGCTGCGTCGTCCTGGCCCGCGGCGCCGTCGTGGGCGCAGCGCCGCCGCTGCGCGACTTGACGCCGGACGCGCGACGCCGGCTCGGCCTGTAGCCGTCGTCGAGAGCAACCATGCGCACCCTCTTCCTGCATCGAAAGTGGCCCGGCCGTTCGTTCCCTGCCGAGCGACTCCGCCTGCGCACCTTCGCAGAGCGCACTGCCGTTCACCTGCGGCGCTGGGTACTCGCCTACGTGCTGATGGCGGCGATCGCGCTCTGGTTTCACGCGCACTATGCGTTCGGGCTGAACGCCTCGCCCAGCCTGCCGTATCAGCTCTTCCTGATCCACAAGGGCGAGATGCCCGGTCGTGGCGACTTCGTTGCCTTCCGCTGGGCCGGCGGCGGACCGTATCCGGCGGGTGTCACCTTCATCAAGGTCCTCGCCGGCATGCCCGGCGACGAGGTGACGCGCGACGCCCAAGGCATCCACGTCAACGGCACGCCGGTGGGCGTACCCAAGCCCGTGAGCCGGCAAGGCCAGGTGCTCGAGCCCGGCCCGACCGGTCGCATCCCGGACGGGCGCTACTGCGTGCAGGCCGGGCACCCGGACAGCCTCGACTCGCGCTACGCGCTGACGGGCTGGATCCACAGGTCGCAGATCATCGGGCGGGCCCGTGCGCTCTTCTGACGCGACGACCCAACGTCGGCGCCTGCGCCTCTGCGCACGGCTGCTCGCCGCGGCCGTCGCCGCGATGGTCGCGACTACGCCCGCCCGAGCCCAGGACCTCGGCGTGATCGGCCCGGTGTACCCGATCGCCGAGCCGAGCCTGCTGGACGTGATCCTGGGCCGGCTGCGCGCGGCGGAGCAGGACGGCACGCTCGCGCGTCTGCAGCGCGACGCGCAGGCCAGGGCCCGACAGAACGTCGACGACCCGACTCCGGTGGCCGGACTCGGCCGCGCCCGGCAGGCACGTCGCTTCCACCACGACCCGAGCATCGTCGTGCAGGAGGCGATCCGCGACAGCGACGGCCGCGTCATCGTGCCGCCCGGCACAGTGGTCAATCCGCTTGACACCGTGCGGCTCAGCCAGGCGCTGCTCTTCTTCGACGCCCGCGATCGCGAGCAGGTCGAGCAGGCACGCAAGCTCGTCGATGCGCGCCGCGGCCAGGTCAGGGTGATCCTCACCGGCGGCTCCTATCTCGACCTGATGCGCCGCTGGCAACGACCGGTCTTCTACGACCAGCAAGGCGCCCTCACCACGAGGCTCGGCATTCGCCACGTACCGGCGCTCGTCACCCAGGACGGCAGGAGGCTGCGCATCGATGAACTGCCGTAGACCCATGCGCCCGCTCGAAGCGCTGCGGCTCGCCTGCGCGCTGTGGCTGCTCGCACTGCTGTCGGGTCCGGCGGCGGCCGGCCCAACCTGCCACGGCCGCTTCATGAACCCGATCACCGACATCTGCTGGAGCTGCCTGTTCCCGCTGACCATCGGCTCGGCGTCGATCCTCTCCGACGGCCAGCCCGACATCGGCAATCCGTCCTCGCCCGTCTGCTACTGCAGCAACCCGCCGCGCATCGGCGTGTCGATCGGCTTCTGGGAGCCGGTGCGCATGGTGGACGTGACCCGCACGCCCTTCTGCATGGTCGGCCTGGGCGGGCTCTCGCTCGACCCCGGCATCGACGTGCCGCGCGGCGCCCAGGTCGGACACGACAGCCAGACGCGCAACAGCTTCTATCACGCGCACTGGTACGCCAACCCGATCCTCACCTGGCTCGAAGTGCTGCTCGACTTTCCCTGCCTGGAGAAGGGCTCGCTCGACCTGGCCTACCTCACCGAGGTGGACCCTCTGTGGGCCGACGACGAACTCACCGCGATCCTGAACCCCGAGGCGGTGCTGTTCGCCAATCCGGCCGCCAAAGCCGCCTGCGCCGCGGATTGCGTCGCTGCGACCGCCGGCATGCCGATCGCGAGCCTGTTCTGGTGCGCCGGCTGCCAGGGCTCGATCTATCCGATGGATGGCCACGTCGCCACGCACATCGGCGGCGTGCAGGCCTCCACGCTGATCGCGCAGCGCATGACCGCGAAGATGCATCGGCAACTGGTGACCTTCACCGGCGCCGGGTCCGCCGGGCTGTGCGGCTACTACCCGCTGCCGATCATGGACAAGACCCACTACAAGATGCAGATGGTCTATCCGGTGCCGGCCACGGCCAAGGACGCCGGCCAGTGCTGCCAGCCCTACGGCCGCACCACGATGATCTGGGGCGCCGGCAAGTCGTACCCAGTCTCGGGCGAGGACTTCGCCTACCAGATCTTCCGCAAGAGGAACTGCTGTGCCGGCGCGTACTGAACGCCGCGCCATCGCCGCGGCCGCCTGCGTGCTCGGGCTGCTCGCCTCCGCGTCGGCGCACGCCCAG
>JBDHRZ010000424.1:0-3027 GCA_039807845.1 Rhodoferax sp. | reverse complement strand
GCGTCGCGCAGCACCCGGGACACGGCTGCGGCGTCGTCGGCGCAGACCAGACCAGGATCGAGGGTACGCACGATCGCGGCCAGGCGATCGGCTCCGCCGCTCGTGTGCAGCAGGTTGGGCGACAGCGGCGCGAACGCCAGCCCGGCGCGCAGCGCCGCGATGCGCAGCAGCGCGTGGTCGATGCCGTTTTCCGCGACGATCATCAGCGGCCGGCGCTGCGACAGCGGCCAGGTGGCCAGTCCAACCGCCAGGCGTTGCGACAACCGCTCGGTGTCGCGGTAGCCCAGCGTGCGCACCAGCACCCCGTTGCGGCACTCGACGAAGGCCGGACGCTCGGGCGCGACGCTGGCCCAATGTGCGAGCCGGTCCGTGACCAGCGGGAAGCCGCCCTCCAGCGCGTGGCCAGAACGCAGCAACAGCGTTCCATCTGCGCGCCGCGTCAGCTCCACAGCGGGTGCGGCGAAGTCGTCAGTAGCGATCGGGTGGGCCGGCATCATGCCCTGGGCCAGGGATTCCAGTTTGCGCAGACATCACCAGCGCCTTGGCCTAAATGCCGAGCAGACCTGCAGAGGACAAGCGAATGTTCACCCGCTTGTCCTTGATGGTGGTGGCCCTCGCAGCGCTACGCAGGCGCTGAAGTTCGGCTTGCCCCGCGCACCGCTTCAATTGGCCTGACTCGTAGGTTTGACGAACCGCGAGTTCGTAGGCATCGAACTGAGTCATGATCAGGTTCCTTTGCGATGAAGTCCCGGGCCGCCTTGCGACTGGGGATGATTGTCTTCAGGAAGAAATGGTCTGCTTCTTCAATGAAGGGCACCAGGGATGTATACCCAACCACCTCGACGACCATGACCTTCCGCGGTGGGCGTCTCCTTGGGTTCGGGTGCGCAACGACCTCCAGGAGAATTCCCGCATCGACCGACAGCGCGCAGCGACCCGATCGGAAACCAATCGGGTCCTGCGCCGAATCAGAATCTGGTTGGTTCGGGAATACCCAGATCACGACAAATCTTCTGCGCCAGATGGTTGTTGATCTCCCTATGACGCGGAACCGCGCTGCGCTTGTTCGATGACGACTGGCTCCACCAGGAATGCCGCCCACCCTCACGAAGCAGCTCGCAGCCATGCGTTCGACGATGCTTGAGAAGATCGCTGCGTTTCATGGGGCAACGGCAAATTCCTCATAACCTTCACCAGCCGCGTCGCGGGCTTCTGCTCGGTTCAACTCGATCGCCTCGGCCAAGGTGACGCGAAGAGACTCCAGCAACGCCTCCCGAGTGTCCTCCTGGCAGTTGACGCCAGGTAGTTCTTCTATCCAGCCAATCCAGACCCCTGCGTCCTGCTTGATGATGGCTGTAAATGCTTGTTTCATAGCGACGACCTCCGACGCGCCCACCTCGATGACCCTTGCCCAGTTCCAATTGAGATCGGAAGGATGCTACTGTCCGGCGTCAGGCAACGCAAGGCATCCGGCATCGAGAATTCATGACGGGGACAAGAACCGCGCCGGCGATTCATGGTCCGCGATTCCTCAGCCGAATCGCAGCGTGCGCAGGCCGACCAAGCGGTCGATCAGCAGCACCAGCGTGAAGGTCAGCACGATGCTCACGCTCGACACCGCGGCGGCGGTGGGGTCGAAGTCCCAGCGCAGGTAGTCGAACAGTTGCAGCGGCAAAGTCGTCATGCCGATGCCCTTGAGCAGCAGCGACATGTTGAACAGGTCGAACGAGATGATGAAGGAAAACAGCGCCCCGGTGATGATGCCCGGCTTGATGAGCGGCAGCGTGATGCGGCGAAACACCACGAACGGGCTGGCACCCAGGCTGCGCGCGGCCTGTTCGATCGAGCGGTCGAAGTTGTACAGCGAGGCGGACACGTTCATGAACACGTAGGGCAGGGTGATCAGGGCATGCCCGACCAGCAGGCCGAACATGGTCCTGGTGCCGATGCCGGTGGCGGCCAGGAAGAACAGCAGCGCGATCGCCGACAGGATCTCGGGCAGCATCAACGGCATCATCAGCAGCATGCGCAGCGACTCGCGCCAGCGGCCGCCATGGCGCACGAAGTACAGCGCCGCCGCCGTGCCGACCAGCGTGGAGACCACCGTCGCGATGCCGGCCACCAGCAGCGAGGTGCGGATCGCGCGCATGAACGGCTCGTTGTGGAACAGCGCGACGTACCAGCGCAGCGACAGGCCCTGCGGCGGGAACGAGAGGAACTCGCCGGCGTTGAGCGACATCAGCACGATCAGCACGATCGGCAGCATCAGGAACAGGTAGACCCCGACGATGAACGCCGCCGACAAGAATGCAAACGGCCGCGCCGCTTGCGCGCTCATTCGATACCCCGCATGAGGCCGCGGGTGGCGCGCGCGTACAGCGCCACCGCAGCCGCGCCGCAGGCCGCCAGGATGAGCGCGAGCGCCGCGCCCCGGGGCCACTGGAAGTTGTCGATCAGGCTCTGCACCACCAGCACCGACATGGTCTTGAGCTGCGCGCCGCCGAGCATCACCGGCGTGACGTAGGCACTCAGCGTGAGCACGAACACCAGGATCGAACCGGCCTGGATGCCGGGCCAGCTCAGCGGCAGGTAGATGCGGCGAAACACCTGCAGCCGCGTGGCGCCGAGCGAGCGGCCCGCGGATTCGAGGTTCGGGTCGATCGATCCGATGGTGCCCACCAGCGGCAGGATCATGAAGGGCAGGAACACGTGCACCAGCGCCACCGTGACGCCGAAGCGGTTGTTCATCAGCTGCAGCGCCGAGTCGACCAGGTGCAGGTCGAGCAAGGCCTTGTTGATGACGCCGTTGTTGGACAGCAGGATCAGCCAGCCGAAGCTGCGGACGACGACGCCGACCAGGAGCGGCGACAGCACCAGCACGTAGAGCACGCCCTGCCAGCGCGACGTGGTCCGGGCCAGATGCCAGGCGAGCGGATAGCCGAGCACGAGGCAGACGAACGTCGTCACGACGCCGAGCTGCAGCGTCTCGGCCAGCACGCCGCGGAAATACGGGTCGCCGAGGATGCG
>JBDHRZ010000423.1:0-3033 GCA_039807845.1 Rhodoferax sp. | reverse complement strand
CCTGTGCTCGCCGCTGGTGCGAAACCCGGCAATGCGCGACGCGACCGAGGCGCGGGCCAGCACGTCGTAGAAATGAGGCAGCTGCTCGTTGAGTTCGATTTGCGCGACGCTGGCCTGACGGTGTTTGAAGCCGCGCTCCGCGTCATTGATCTGGCCAGGGATGGCGGCGATCTCGGCATCCAGGGCCTGCACCTTGCGGCTGAGGTTCTCCCGCGTGGAGTGGGCCACACGCAGTTCGACATCGAGCTTCGTCAGCGCCTCGGGCAAGATGAACTCACCCTCGACCGCCGCCATCGCCTCGCTGGCCGATTGCGCTTCGGCGGCGATGCGCTGCTCCAGTTCGCCAATGCGCGTTTCGATCTTGCCGATGAGCTTCACCTGCTGCTCACGTTCGGACTGGAGCGTGCCCTTGCGGCGACGCAGATCGATGAGTTCCGCACGGTGCTGCTCCAGCTTGCCCGGTGCTTCGACGATGGCGCGTAGGTCGTTGAACTGGGTCTTGATCTGGCTGAGCTTGCGCTCCAAATCGCCAGCGCGGTTCTCGGCGGCACTGGCTTCAATCTGCGCACGGCGTTCCTGCTCCGAAGTGGCGTGGTGGTTGCCGCGCTGCCCCAGTTCGAAGACGTATTTCCGTTTGGCCTCGGCGTCGGCCTTCGCCTCGGCGGCAGCGGCCTGCGCTTCTTCGAGTTGTTGCTTCACCTCGGCACACTCGACCTGGATGCGCTCGTAGTAGCCGGTGGTAGTTTTCTTGCTGAAGGGGTTGAGTCTCATGGTCGGGGCTCCAGTGGTTGTGAATCAGGATTAAGGAAGGAACTCGGTGGGATAGCGGGCATCGCCTGGTCTGGCGACGGTGCTCGCCCACAGGCCGGGGCCGAGCTGCTGCTTGATGCCCACCGGCGCGCCGGGGCGGTGTGGGCGGTTCGTGGCCTGCCAGCCGTGGGGCGCACCAGACGGATTGGTGGATGCGGCGGTCATCACTGCGACGGCCTGCGCCCAATCGGTTCTGCCCCACGATGAGGTGGCGTCCAGCGGTTGGGCGGCAGTAGGTTCCTGCAGGCCAAGCGTCTTGCGCCAGACCGGGTGCAGATTGGAATTACTCACGGTGTTCTCCATATCGAATGCCGCCCACAGAGGTGTGGGAGACGCCGGGCGGCGTGGCGTGCTGCTTTTGGGTGCTGATGCGCCAGAGCGCACCGTCGCGGCTGTGGCCGAGGTGGCTGATGTCGATACCCTTGGCGCGGTAGGCCGGGGCGATGCGGCGCAACTGGTCGGCCAGTCCTTTTGGGGATCGCGGCCACGTGCTGCGGTCGGGGATGCTGTGGGTGTTCAGCAGGTCGTAGAGTTGACCGGCGGTGCCTTGCCAGTGGAGAGGCAAGATGCGCTCCGCGATGTACTTGTCGAGCGCCTGCGCAACGGCATTGCTTTCCAGTGCCCGGTCGATGCCCGCACGCACGAGCTCGGCGTACTGCTGCTGGAAGTCACCGGCATCGAATCCGAGCGCGAGCGCCACCGCCTCGCCCAGCCGCTCAAAGTCGGCCATGCGCTGTTTGTGGGTGAGCCTCACCGTCGGCAGAATCGCCAGCGCCGCCGAGAACAGATCGAGCAAGCCAGCGAACACCTGGGGCTGATCGCGCTCCCAGCCTGCGTGCGTGTCGGCATCGTCACGCCGGGCCTCGGCGGCAATGGTCGGCAGATCAACGTGGATCACCCGGTCGATCAGGTCGGGGCGTGTGGCGACCACGGCGATGCCGTTGAGCACCACCGGGCGCTTGGTTTCCATCACGTGCTCTTCGCCATTGGTGTAGAGCTGGCGCGAGGCAAAGCCGCCACCCGTACTCAAGGTGCAGAAGGCATCCTGCTGCTCGGCGGTCAGGCCGGAGAGGTTCTCGTAGCTGACCAGCCAGTTGTTGGCGGCGGCAACGAACACGTCCTCCACCGTCTTGGGCCGCCCGCGCAGCATCACCTTGTTGGGATCGACCAGACTGCGCAACACCGATTGCGTGTTGGACTTGGCCGAGCCCTGTTCGCCCACCAGTTCCAGCACCGGGAACGGCGTGTCCGGGCGCAAACAGTCCAGCAGCCACGTCAGCACCATCACGCGGCGATTGACGGGAATGTTGGTGTGCTGCCAGAGCAGGCCGACATCGCCCTGTGTGCTGGGCATCGGCAGCGGGCGCATCGAGGGCGTGCGGGTGAAGTACACCGGCGATTCGTTCACCACGCGCCAGCCCTGTGCAGTCACGTGGATGGCCTGCCACTGCGCATCGGCCAGATCGATCATGTAGCCATCGTCACAGCGGGCAGCGCGGACATGGATTTCGATCTCGTCGCCGTCGTTGATGCCTGCGGCAGCGAGCGTGGCCAGCGCCGACTTCATCGTGGTCTCCGGCACGCCCATTTCCTTGGCACGCCAGTAGGCGGCGCGAAGCCAGTCCTCGAAGCCCGAGGAGTCCACGCGCCACACTTCGCGCCTACCGGGCATAGGGATCACGGCCACCGCGTTGCGGTCGGCGTCGTGGTGCAACTGGCACCGCGCCCGGGCCAGGGCGACCAGCCCGTCCAAGGCGCTGGCGTCGCCATCACTGCCCGGCAGTTCGGCGCGTACCAGTTTGTCGAGCACCGTCACCGAGCAATCGCGGTTGGCCTTCTTGGCGGCGTGGCGCAGGCGCAAGTAGCTGGGCAGGTCGGTCGCCTTCAGGATGGAGAAGGCCCGGACTACATCCTCCTCGGCCAGCACGCCCACGTCGTCGCCCAGACGGATCAGCGCCGCCTCGATCACGCCAACGGGATCGACGTCAGGGGTGGGCGCTGTAGAAGGTGCAGCCGCCGCATCCACCTCGACCCTGTGATGGTCGTGATGGTGGTGACGGTCGTTCTCTACTACTCCGTCCGGAGAAGGGATGGACGCGCTCATCGTCACCGCCCGAATCAGCGCGAGCGTTCGATGAGATGGCGAATATCCTCAGCGCGCCAGACCGTGGTCTTGCTGCCGAGCTTGATCCCTTGGGGGAATTTGCCTTCCCGGATGCCCGC
>JBDHRZ010000422.1:0-3041 GCA_039807845.1 Rhodoferax sp. | reverse complement strand
ATCGCATCCGTATCCGGTGCGCGACGGCGCGAAGACGCCGGGCAAGGTGGCGATCTACGCCACCTGTTACGTGAACTACAACGAGCCCGGCATCGGACTGGACCTGCTCAAGCTGCTCGACCACAACCAGATCCCGTACCTGCTGGTCGAGAAGGAGCAGTGCTGCGGCATGCCCAAGCTCGAGTTGGGCGACCTCGATTCGGTCGCGCGGCACAAGGAGGCCAACATCCCGGTGCTGGCGCGCCATGCGCGCGAGGGCTACGCCATCCTGTCGGCGGTGCCCAGTTGCACGCTGATGTACAAGCAGGAACTGCCGCTGATGTTCCCGCACGACCCGGACGTGAAGCTGGTGCAGGCGGCGATGTGGGACCCGTTCGAGTACCTCGTGGCGCGCCAGCGCGACGGCCTGCTCAATACTGAATTCCCGCATGCGCTGGGCAAGGTGAGCTACCAGATCCCGTGCCATGGCCGGGTGCAGAACATCGGCAAGAAGACCGAGGAGATGCTCAAGCTGGTGCCCGGTACCAGCGTGCACACGCACGAGCGCTGTTCCGGCCATGCGGGAACCTACGGCGTGAAGAAGGCCACGCACCCGGTGGCGATGAAGATCGGCAAGCCGCTGTTCAAGGCCATGGCCAGCCACAAGGACGGCGGTGCGCCGGACGTCATCAGCTCAGACTGCCCGCTGGGTGGCCACCACATCGCACAGGGTTTCGAGGTGAACCAACTCGGCGTGGTGCCGCAGAAGCATCCGCTGACGCTGCTGCGCGAGGCCTACGGGCTGGAATGACGCCGTCACGGGACGGCACAGGAGAGGCAGATGCAATTGACCGGACACATCACACCGGACAACCTGATGGGTCTGGAGGCCTACAGCAAGTACCGCAAGGCGCACAAGGCCGACATCATCGCGCAGCGTCGCCTGCGCTCGGTGGCGCTGGGTGAGCATGTCACGCTGCAGTTCGAGAGCGAACTCACGATCCGCTACCAGATCCAGGAGATGCTGCGTCTCGAGAAGATCTTCGAGGAGGATGGCATCTTGCAGGAGATCGAGGCCTACGCGCCGCTGGTGCCCGACGGCAGCAACTGGAAGGCGACGATGCTGATCGAGTACCCCGACGTGAACGAGCGCAGGCGCGAACTGGCGCGGCTGATCGGCATCGAGGATCGTTTGTTCGTCGAAGTCGAAGGGATGGCGCGCGTGGTTGCGATCGCGGACGAGGATCTCGAGCGGGAGAACGAGGAGAAGACCTCGGC
The DNA here is from genome assembly GCA_039807845.1 of Rhodoferax sp. Taxonomy (GTDB): domain Bacteria; phylum Pseudomonadota; class Gammaproteobacteria; order Burkholderiales; family Burkholderiaceae_C; genus CAISIP01. The sequence continues at coordinate 1,784 of JBDHRZ010000422.1, read as the reverse complement.
CGTGCACTTCGTGCGGTTCGAGCTGACCGCCCCGATGCGCGCGGCCGTCAAGGCTGGCGCCGGCGTGCGGCTTGGTTGCGACCATGCCAACTACCCGGCACACGTCAGCATCGCGCCCGAGACCCTCGCGTCCCTGGCGGGCGACCTGCGCTAGTGCGGCGTCGGCAGCGCGCGCCCGAACAGGGTGCCTGCCCACTGATGTCGTGGCGCTACCATCGGCGGGTGCATGGCCGCCACGGACCGATCGGGCAGCGTCGTTGCTGCGCCGCCACGCCTTGCCGAATCACCATCATGTCCACACCTGAACAGTCGCCGCTGGGCAAGGCCACGGCGTTCCCGGACCGTTACGACGCCAGCCTGCTGTATCCGATCGCGCGTGCGTCCGCCCGGGCCGAGATCGGCGTGACGGGCACGCTGCCGTTCCTGGGCGCCGATCTGTGGACCGCGTACGAACTGGGCTGGCTCAACCTGCGCGGCAAGCCGCAGGTGGCAATCGGCCACTTCACCGTACCGTGCGAGACGCCCAACATCATCGAGAGCAAGTCGTTCAAGCTCTACCTGGGCAGCTTCAACGATACCGGCTTTGCCGATGTGCAGGCGGTGCGCGCGCGCCTGCGCGAGGACCTCAACGCCGCGCTGTGGCGTGGCGCGCCGGCCGTGGGTGCCGGTGTCGGCGTGACGATCCTCTCGCCCGAGCAGTTCGAGCACGAGGCGGTGCGCGAACTCGAAGGGCTGAGTCTGGACCGGCTCGAGTTGGAGTGCACGCACTACACCCCGGCGCCGGAACTGCTGCGGGCGGACTTCGCGCTCCAGCCGGTGACGGAGATCCTGTGCAGCCGGCTGCTCAAGAGCAACTGCCCGGTGACCGGACAGCCCGACTGGGGCGACGTGCAGATCAGTTACAGCGGGCCGCAGATCGACCAGCAAAGCCTGTTGCAGTACCTGGTGAGCTTTCGCAACCATAACGGGTTCCACGAGCAGTGCGTGGAGCGCATCTACATGGACATCTGGCGGCGTTGCCAGCCCGCGCGGCTCTCGGTGTACGCGCGCTACACCCGTCGCGGCGGGCTGGACATCAACCCGTTTCGCACCAGCGCGCCGCAGGCGCCGCCACGCAACCTGCGCACCGCGCGGCAGTGACGCACAGCGGTGCCGCGGCAGCGCCGTCGCGGTGACGTTCGATGTGCGGGCGCGCCCAGAGTGGCGCTGGTGGGTGCATGGCGCTGTTCTCCTCGCAGCTGAGGGCCATCGAAGCTGCCAAAGTTCGCACGCACGCGGCCGGCCAGAGGTTTGCAAACGGTCGACAGCGCTGGCCAGGCTCAGAACAACTGTCCGGTCCAGATGTCGGTGCCGTCGGATGCCTCGCGCGCGCGGTGCGTCGCACCTGCGCCAGCCTGGCTGCCAGCCGGCCCGGCTGCGTCTGCCTTGCACAACGAACCGACCCGCACCCCCAGCAGGCGCAGGCGGCGTTCGAGCGCGACCCGCTTCAGGCACTGGCCGGCGGCCTGGCGGATGATCCGCGCGTCGGCGGTGTACTGCTCCAGCGTGTGGTCGCGCGTCGCGGTCCTGAAGTCGTCGTAGCGCAGCTTGATGCCGATGGTGCGGCCGACATAGCCCTTGCGCTGCAGGTCGCCGGCCACCTGTTCGCACAGGCGGGTGAAGATAGTCTTGTCCAACGAGGTGTGAGCCTGGAGCCGGGCTCGCGATTCCACCGAGGATTGAGCCTGGAAGAGGTCTGGGAGCGGCGGCTGAGCGGCTGATGGGCAGCCTGCCTGCGCGGCGCG
>JBDHRZ010000421.1:0-3046 GCA_039807845.1 Rhodoferax sp. | reverse complement strand
AGGAAGATCATCCCCACCCCGTACTCGCCGGGCGCGGGCAGTTCCACGCCCTGGGCCGCCATCTCCTCGCGATACAGCGCATCGGGCAACTGGATCAGGATGCCCGCGCCGTCGCCCATCAGGCTGTCGGCGCCCACGGCACCCCGATGGTCCAGGCTCTGCAGGATCTGCAGCGCGTTCCTGACGATGTCATGCGACTTGGCACCCCGGACGTTGGCAACGAACCCCACCCCGCATGCGTCATGCTCGTGCGCCGCGCTGTACAACCCGCCGCGCTCCAACCCACCGATTTCGTCCACCATCGTCATCCCCGCTCCTCGTCACCTCGGCCAAACCAGGCCGACGCAGCAGTTTAGTGCAGCGCAACACGGGTCTTGAAGAAAATTAAACGGGGTCAGATTCCAATTTAACTACAAGTCTTGGATTTAACTATTAATTGGGGCCAGATCGAATATGGAAAAATGACCGTTGCGCGCTTGTTGCTCGAACAAGGAAGTGCCGAAGTCCAGGAGCCAGTCGGCCCTTCTGCGAGCCTGTGAAGATATGAATCGTGCCCGCGCCGGGACGCGCCAGCGAACCTCAGTCCGCCTGCTGCGGGGACTTGGACGGGCGACCAGCCGCCAGGCGCGTCAATCGGCGACTGGTCTTGGCCTTCAGGTGCGCGAGGAATTCGCTGTCACCGAGCGCCCATCCACTGGTGACCGCCTGCGCCAGGGTGGCACGCTGCTCGTCCGACACGCCCGCCTGAACCAGTTCCTGATAGCGCGACTCGCGCGCAAATGGCGTGTTGCCAAGTTCCCAGAACAAGGCATGCGGCGTGACCAGGCGGTCGCGTCGCAGGCCGATGTAATGTGCGTGGCTGGACCACGGATGGTCCTGCGCGCGCGCCACCATGCCGGCACGCACCGGGTTGAGATCCAGATACACCATGCAGGCAAGCAGGTAGCGCTCGGACTGCACCAAGGCCGACCGATAGCGGCCCTCCCACAAGGTCCCGCTTCGGCCGTGCACGTCATTGAAGTGCCGCACGTAACGTCGCCCCACCGCCTGCATGAACGCGGGCAGGCCACCGTCCACGTTCGGGGTCAACAGCAGATGGAAGTGGTTGTCCATCAGGACGTAGGCATGGATCGCAAGGTCGAACCGCGCGGCTTCCTGCTCCAGCAACTCGCGCATCATGGCACGATCCTCGTCGGATCGGAAGATCGGCTGCCGGTTGTTGCCACGCTGTATCACGTGGTACGGGTATCCAGGGACGCAAACGCGCGCGAGCCGGGCCATGCTGCACTCCAGAACGTTGCGTCACCGCACGTGGCGACGGGGATTGGAATCGCGCGGTCCGACGCTGACTCCGATATCCGGGAAAGAATTGGCAAGAATTGGCAAGAATTGGAATCTGACCCCAATATCCTAACGGGCGGCGCGCGTGACGCGAGCCTTGCCGCCGGTGGTGACCAGCGTGACTGCGTCGCCAGGTTGCAGGTTTTCGTTGCCACGAGCCTGGACGATGGCGCGGCGCTCGCCGTTGCGCAGTTGCAGCAGGATCTCGACCGCGTCCTCGCGGGTGGCCGAGCGCTCGATGGCGTTGCCGGCGACCGCACCGGCCACCGCACCGAGCACGCCGACGATCAAGCCCTCGCGCCGTCCGCCGACGCTCGATCCGGCAATGCCGCCCACGAGCCCGCCCGCCACGGCGCCGGTGCCGGACTGGTTTCCCTCCACCGTCACCGGACGCACCGACAGCACGGTGGCATCCTGCACCACCGACAGCCGCTGCGCGTCACTGCGCGCCACCACATCCGGACTGGTGGTGGAACACCCGGCAAGCAGCAGCGCCAGCACGCAACCGATCAACACCTTCATATGCTTCCCTCGCATCACAAGACCTCGGTTTGAGCCGATTCTTGCAGAAAGATTCATACCGCCAAGCGCCACGGGCGCCGGAGCACCAGAATGCAGAGGATGCACACGCGCCCTCGCCGCGAGGTTAACGATCTGGCGGCTCGGCGTCCGCTGCGCCACGGCCAGGCTCCGCGGCTTGCACCAGCAGATCCGCCGGAAGCCGGAACCGATCCTGCAGCAAGCCTTGCAGGCCGAACTGCGCAAGCAGGTCCTGCAGTCGCAGCGCCGCAGCACGGCGCCGCTGCCCACCAAGACGCGCAATGATGAGTTCGTTCTTCAGGCTGTGTTCCCACCCGACCAGTTCCGTCACCGTCACCTGGTAACCCCAGGCCTCCAGGTACAGGCAGCGCAGCACGTTGGTCAACTGGCTGCCGAACTCGCGCGTGTGCAGCGGATGGCGCCACAACTCGGCCAACGGGGCATGGCGCAGGCTCAGGGCCTTGCCCGCGTTGAGCCGACGCGCGAGTTCGGCCTGGCAACACGGCACCAGCACCATGGCGCGCGCCGACTTCGCCAGTCCGAACGCGATCGCGTCGTCGGTTGCCGTATCGCAGGCATGCAGCGCGGTCACCAGGTCGATGCGCTCCGGCAGCGCCGGGTCGGACACCGATTCGGCCACCGTGAGCGGGACAAACGCCATACGGCTGAAGCCGAGTCGCTCGGCCAGCGCACGCGAACGCTGCACGAGTTCGGCGCGCGTCTCGATGCCGTAGACCCAGCCATCGCTGCGCTCACGAAAGAACAGGTCGTACAGCACGAACCCGAGGTACGACTTGCCGGCCCCGAGATCGGCCAACGCCAGGCCCGGCCTGTCGGGCGCGGACCCGCTGCCCGGCAGCAGGTCGAGCAGCACGGCCTGGATGAAGCGGTACAGGTGTATGACCTGCTTGAGCTTGCGCCGCGAGTCCTGGTTGATCCTGCCCTCGCGCGTGAGAATGTGCAACTCCTGCAGCAAGGCGATGGACTGGCCCGGTTGCAGCAGTCCGGCCAAGGGATCGACGACCGCGCGCGCGGACCCGGCCTTGGCCCCGAGCTTGCCCTTGCGGCTCACCGACACCTCCCGACCGTTCGCCGGTGCCTGCCGCCGGCACGGCGCAATCCGGCCCATGCCTTGTTCTCATGCACCATGGCGCAATTGTCCCTG
>JBDHRZ010000420.1:0-3048 GCA_039807845.1 Rhodoferax sp. | reverse complement strand
CCAGCGTGCCGGCGTGGCGGCCGAGCTCGTGCCGTTCATCGACGACATGGCCGCCGCCTATGCCGACGCCGACCTGGTGATCTGCCGCGCCGGCGCCAGCACCGTGACCGAACTGGCCGCGATCGGTGTCGCCGCCCTGTTCGTGCCGCTGTCCTCGGCGGTGGACGACCACCAGACGCGCAACGCCCGCTTCCTGGTCGAACGCGGCGGCGGCTGGCTGATGCCCCAGGCCGAACTCACACCCGAGAGTCTGGCGCAGTTCCTGCAACAGGCCACGCGCGAAAACCTGCTGGCCTGCGCGTCGGCCGCGCGCCGGCACGCTCGGGTGGACGCGGCAGAGCGCGTGGCCGATGCCTGCGAGCAACTGGTGAACGCATGAAACACGCCATCCGCCACATCCACTTCATCGGCATCGGCGGCTCGGGCATGTCGGCCATCGCCGAGGTGCTGCAGCGCCTGGGCTACACGATTTCGGGCTCGGACATCGCCGCCAGCGCCACGCTCACGCGCCTGGGCAGCCTCGGGATCCGGGTCAGCGTGGGGCACGAGGCAGCCAACGTCGAGGGCGCCGACGCGGTGGTGGTGACCACGGCGGTGCACGAAGACAACCCCGAGGTGATTGCGGCGCGCGGGCGGCGCATCCCGGTGGTGCCGCGCGCGATCATGCTGGCCGAACTGATGCGGCTCAAGCAGGGCATCGCCATCGCCGGCACGCACGGCAAGACCACCACCACCAGCCTGGTGGCCAGCGTGCTGACCCAGGCCGGGCTGGACCCGACCTTCGTGATCGGCGGGCGCCTGAACAGCGCAGGCGCGAATGCGCGCCTGGGCAGCGGCGACTACATCGTGGTGGAGGCCGACGAGTCGGACGCATCCTTCCTCCACCTGCTGCCGGTGATGGCGGTCGTGACCAACATCGACGCCGACCACATGGCCACCTACGGCCACGACTTCAAGCGCCTGCAGGCGGCCTTCGTCGACTTCCTGCACCAGATGCCGTTCTACGGCACCGCGATCCTGTGCACCGACGACGCTGCGGTCCGGGAGATCGTGCCGCGTGTCTCCTGCCCGGTCACCAGTTACGGCTTCGGGCCGGAGGCCCAGGTGCGCGCGCTCGACGTGCGCGCGGTGGGCGAGCAGATGCACTTCACCGTGCAGCGGCGCAACGGCGTGGTGCTGCCGGACCTGCCGGTGGTGCTCAATCTCGCGGGGCGCCACAACGTGCTCAACGCGCTGGCGGCGATCGCGGTGGCGGTCGAGCTCAACGTCGCGGACGCCGCGGTGCAGCAGGCACTCGCCGGCTTCCAGGGGGTGGGTCGGCGCTTCCAGCGCTACGGCGAGGTCGCCTGCCGCAGGGGCGGGCGCTTCACGCTGGTGGACGACTACGGGCACCACCCGGCCGAGATGGCCGCGACCATCGCCGCCGCGCGCGGCGCGTTTGCACAGCGCCGCCTGCTGCTGGCGTTCCAGCCGCACCGCTACACGCGCACGCGCGACTGCTTCGACGACTTCGTGCACGTGATCGGCCAGGCCGACGCCGTGCTGCTGTGCGACGTCTACCCGGCCGGCGAGGAGCCGATCCTCGCCGCCGACGGGCGCGCGCTGGCGCGTGCGCTGCGCGTGGCCGGCCGGGTCGAGCCGGTGTTCGTCGGCGACGTGAAGGACATGGCCCAGGCCATCCTGGACAACAGCCAGGACGGCGACGTGGTGCTGTGCATGGGCGCCGGATCGATCGGCGCGGTGCCGGCACGGGTGGTCGAACTCGGCGCCGCGCAGGCAGCGCCGGCAACCGGAGCAACGACATGACGCAAACCGCCATCCACCTGGGCAAGGTGGCCGTGCTGATGGGCGGCGCATCGGCCGAGCACGAAATATCGCTGCTGTCGGGCAACGGCGTGCTCGAGGCGCTGCGCGCACGCGGCGTCGACGCACATGCCTTCGACCCGAGCAAGCGCGCGCTGCAGGATCTGTGCAACGAAGGCTTCGAGCGCTGCTTCATCGCGCTGCACGGACGCTTCGGCGAAGACGGCACGGTACAAGGTGCGCTCGAACTGCTCGGCATCCCCTATACCGGCTCGGGCGTGATGGCCAGCGCGATCGCGATCGACAAGGTGATGACCAAGCGCGTGTGGATCGCCGAGGACCTGCCCACACCCGCCTACCGGCTGCTGCGCGCCGACCACGACCACGGGCAGGTGAGCTGCCTGCCCGACCTGTTCGGGCTGCCGCTGATCGTGAAGCCGGCGCGCGAAGGTTCGTCCCTCGGCGTGGCCAAGGTCACCGAGCGTGCCCAGCTCGACGGCGCGATCGCGCAGGCGCTGGCGATGGACAGCGACGCGCTGTGCGAGCAGTTCATCCGCGGCGACGAGGTCACCTGCCCGATCCTGGGCACGGGCGACGGCGCGCGCGCCCTGCCGGTGATCCGCATCGTCGCGCCCGAAGGCAACTACGACTACCAGAACAAGTACTTCACCGACACCACCCGATACCTGGTTCCCTGCGAGCTGCCCGAGGGCGAGGAGCAGCGCATCCAGCAACTGGCGCTGCGCGCCTACCGGGTGCTGGGCTGCCGCGGCTGGGGCCGCATCGACGTGATGATCGACGGCGCCACGCGCGCACCCTACCTGCTGGAGATCAACACCTCGCCGGGCATGACCAGCCACTCGCTGGTGCCGATGGCCGCGCGCGCCGCCGGCATCAGCTACGAGGACCTGTGCCTGCAACTGCTGCAGCAGGCCACGCTGGACAACCCGCGCCGGGCGAGCGGCGCGGCAGCGCAGGACGGCACGCGATGAGCGCCGCCGGGCCGTTCCCAAGTCAGCCCCGCAGTGCGAAGCACGGAGGGTAGCCCAGTGAGCGAAGCCTTCACGCCGCCGTTCGACGTGCGCCTGATGAACGCCACCGCCAACGTGCTGCTGGCGGCGTTCGGCCTGGCGGCGCTGGCCGCGCTCGCGCAGTGGGCGGCGAACCACCGGATGTTCGCGATCGAGGGCGTCTCGGTGAGCGGCGAACTGGTGCACAACAACGCGCTGACGCTGCGCGCCAACG
>JBDHRZ010000419.1:0-3050 GCA_039807845.1 Rhodoferax sp. | reverse complement strand
GGAACAGACTGACTTCGGGCACCAGCACGATCACCACCAGCGCCAGCACGGCGATCACGGCGAGCGGCAGGATGGCGCGTGCCAGCGCCCAGTATTCGACCTTGCACACCGCCGAGACCGCCAGCAGGCAGCCACCGACCGGGGGCGTGATCAGACCGATCGTCAGGTTCAGGCACAGCACGATGCCCAGGTGCACCGGATCGACGCCCAGCGCGATCGCTGGCGGTCCGAGCAGGGGCACGAGCAGCGCCAATGACACCGGCGGATCCAGGAACATGCCCGCCAGCACGAAGATCAGGTTCACCAGCAGCAGGTATTCGAGCCGGCCCAGACCCAGTTCGGTCACGAAGCCGGCCAGCCGCTGGGGCAGTTGCTCGTGGCCGGCCAGCCAGCTGAAGCAGGCCACCGCGCCCAGGATCATGAAGATCGCGCCGGTCAGTGCGGCGGTCTGCACCAGGCTGTGCTGCAACTCCACGCGCGACAGGCCGCCATACCAGGCGCCGACCGCGAGTGCGGCGAACACGGTCAGCGCCGCGGCTTCGGTCGGCGTGACCACGCCGAACACGATGCCACCCAGGATGATCACCGGTAGCGACAGCGCCGGCAGCGCGCGCCACAGCGCGGGCCAGAACGCCGGGATGTCGGCCGCCGTGCCGCCGGGGTGGTCCTGCCGGTGCGCGAACCAGCTGTTGCCCGCGAACAGGGCCACGGCCAGCAGCAGGCCGGGCACCACGCCGCCGACGAACAGCGCGGCCACCGAGGTCTGCATCACCGCGCCGTAGAAGATCATCACGATCGATGGCGGGATGATCGGTCCGATGACGGAAGCAGCGGCGGTCAGCGCCGCCGCGTACAGCGGCTTGTAGCCGCGCGCGACCATCGCCGCCACCAGCGCGTAGCCCAGCGCGGCGGCGTCGGCCACGGCCGAGCCGGACATCCCGGCGAAGAACACGCTGGCGAGCACGTTGACGTGGCCCAGGCCACCCTTGAGGCGGCCCAGCATGGCCATCGCGACCTCGACCAGCGCGCGCGTGATGCCGCCCCGGTTCATGATCTCCCCGGCTAGGATGAACAGCGGCATCGCCATCAGCGCGAAGACGTCGATCTGGCTGAAGATGCGCTGCGGGATGATCGCCAGGTAGGGCGTGTTGCCGCTGGCGATGAAGGCCAGCACGGAGGCGGCCCCGAGCGCGTAGGCAACGGCCGTTCCCGCCGCCAGCAAGGCCAGCATGGAGATCAGCACGAGCCATGACATCGCGCGACTATAGCGGCAGCGTGCACGCGGCACGGCCGCCATCGATTCATCGGATGAAACGCTGCCTCGTCCGGCCGCTGGCGGCCGGACGAGGCACGAAAAGACGGGACAATCGTGCCAATGGGGGTACTGGTGTGCTGAACGATGCGGGGGGTCCGGGGCGCGGCGCGCCCGCGCGTACGCCGGCGCAGCAGGTGCTGGCCGAGGTGTTCGGCTACGACCGGTTCCGTGGCCCGCAGCAGGCGGTCATCGAGCACGTCTGCGCCGGCGGCGACGCGCTGGTGCTGATGCCCACGGGCGGCGGCAAGTCCCTGTGTTACCAGATACCGGCCATCGTGCGCCAGCGCCAGGGCCTGGGCGCCACCATCGTCGTCTCGCCGCTGATTGCGCTGATGCACGACCAGGTGGGCGCGCTGCGCGAGGCTGGCGTCGAGGCGGCATTCCTGAATTCGACGCTCGCGGCCGAAGAGGCGGCGCAGGTGGAGCGCCGCATGCTGCGCGCCGAACTCACGCTGGTCTACGTCGCGCCCGAGCGCGTCACCACGCCACGCTTCCTGGCCCAGCTCGATGCGCTGCATGCGCGCGGCAAGCTGAGCCTGTTCGCGATCGACGAGGCACACTGCGTCAGCCAGTGGGGGCACGACTTTCGGCCCGAATACCGCGCGCTGTGTGTGCTGCACGAGCGCTATGCCTCGGTGCCGCGCATCGCGCTGACCGCGACCGCCGACGCGCTCACGCGCGCCGATATCCTCGAGCGGCTGCAGCTGCAGGCGGCGCGTGCCTTCGTGAGCAGTTTCGACCGGCCCAACATCCGCTACACCATCGTCGAGAAGAAGGACCCGGCGGTGCAACTGCTGCGCTTGGTGCAGGAGGACCATGAGGGCGAGGCTGGCATCGTGTACTGCCAGACGCGCAAGCGGGTGGAGGAGATCGCCTCGACCCTGCAGGCGCACGGCGTGCCCGCCCTGCCCTACCACGCCGGACTCGACGCCGCTGTGCGCCAGCAGCACCAGGACCGCTTCCTGCGCGAGGAGGGCGTGGTGATGGTGGCGACGATCGCCTTCGGCATGGGCATCGACAAGCCCGACGTGCGCTTCGTCGCGCACCTGGACCTGCCCAGGAACATCGAAGCCTATTACCAGGAGACCGGGCGTGCCGGGCGCGACGGGGCGAGCGCCGACGCCTGGATGGCGTACGGGCTGCAGGACGTGGTGAACCAGCGCCGCATGATCGACGAGAGCCCGGCCGAGGAGGCGTTCAAGCGCGTGCAGCGCGGCAAGCTCGACGCGCTGCTGGCGCTGGCCGAGGCGACCGATTGCCGCCGCGTGCGCCTGCTGCGCTACTTCGGCGAGGCCTATGCCCCGGCGGGTGCAGATGGCGATGCCGACGCGCCCGCCCGCCTGCGCTGCGGCAACTGCGACAACTGCCTGTCGCCGGCCGCGCTGTGGGATGGCACCGACGCGGCGCGCAAGCTGCTGAGCACGATCTACCGGGCGCAGCAGGCCAGCGGCGTCAGCTTCGGCGCCGGCCACGTGATGGACATCGTGCGCGGCCGCCAGACCGACAAGATGATGCAGCACCGCCACGCGCAGCTCAGCACGTTCGGTATCGGCGCGCAATACAGCGAGCAGCAACTGCGCGGCGTGTTGCGCCAGTTGATCGCGATCGATGCCGTGCGGGTCGACGCGCAGGCGTTCAACACGCTGGTGCTGACCGATGCATCGCGCGCGGTGCTCAAGGGCGAGGTCGCGGTGCGCCTGCGCGGCGCGGCCGTCGCGCCGGCCCCGGCGGGCCC
>JBDHRZ010000418.1:0-3054 GCA_039807845.1 Rhodoferax sp. | reverse complement strand
GAGTTTCAGCCAGGCCTCGGCGATCGAGAAGGTCGCCAAGGAGTTCCCCAAGCTCAAGTTCGCGATCGTCGATGACGTCGTGAAGCAACCCAACGTGCAGTCGATCGTGTTCAAGGAGCAGGAAGGCAGCTTCCTGGTCGGGATGCTGGCCGCGCTGGCGAGCAAGAGCGGCAAGGTCGGCTTCGTCGGTGGCATGGACATCCCGCTGATCCGCAAGTTCGAATGCGGCTACGAGCAGGGCGCGAAATTCGCCAATCCGAAGGTCGAGGTGTTCCAGAACATGACCGGCACCACCGGCGCGGCCTGGAACGACCCGGCGCGCGGTGGCGAACTGGCCAAGGCCCAGTTCGCCAAGGGCGCCGATGTGGTGTTCGCGGCCGCGGGCGGCACCGGGGTCGGTGTCTACCAGGCCGCCAAGGATGGCGGCAAGCTCGCGATCGGGGTGGACAGCAACCAGAACCACCTGCAGCCGGGCACCATGCTGACGTCCATGCTCAAGCGCGTCGACGTGGCGGTGTACAACACCACGAAGAACTGGCAGCCGGGCGTGACGGTGCTCGGCCTGAAGGAGGACGGCGTCGGCTACGCGCTGGACAAGTACAACGAGAAGCTGATCAGCGCCGACATGAAGAAGAAGGTGGATGCAGCCAAGGCCGACATCATTGCCGGCAAGATCAAGGTGGCCGACTACATGGCCGACAACGCCTGCAAGTATTGAGGAAATGACCGTTTCCGTGGCGCGGGCCGGTCCGGCTGCCCGGTGCAGCGCCGGCGCGTCCGGGCGCGTGTCGCCTGCCTGGCGGCGCAGCTTCTGAGCATCCCAGGCCCGGCCCGCGGCGCCGGGCGCATCCAAAGAAATCAACGATTTACGAAACGTTTTCTCGAGAGGATGGCGCGCCTTGTCTGACGCCCCAGCGGTCGAGATGCTCGGCATCAGCAAGCGGTTCGGCCCGGTCGCCGCCAACGTCGACGTGCGCCTGTGCGTGCAGCGTGGCACGGTGCACGGCATCGTGGGCGAGAACGGTGCCGGCAAGAGCACCCTGATGTCGGTGCTGTACGGCTTCTACACCAGCGACAGTGGCTCCATCCGGGTGTTCGGCCAGGATGCCGTGATCCGCAACGCGCACGAGGCAATCGCACTGGGCATCGGCATGGTGCACCAGCACTTCATGCTGGTCGACACGCTCAGCGCACTGGAGAACGTGATGTTGGGCGCCGAGCCGCACGTGCTGCTGCGCCAGGCCGAAGCCCGCGTGCGCGCCAGGCTGGACGCACTGATGGCCGCCACCGGCCTGCAGGTGCGGCTCGATGCGCTGGTGGCCGACCTGGCGGTGGGTGACCGCCAGCGGCTGGAGATCCTCAAGGCGCTGTATCGCGGCGCGCGCATCCTGATCCTGGACGAGCCGACGGCGGTGCTGACGCCGCAGGAGACCGAGCAGTTGTTCGGCGTGCTGGCCGCGCTGCGCGCGCAGGGCACGACGATCCTGCTGATCACGCACAAGCTCAAGGAGGTCATGCGTCTGTGCGACCGCGTCACCGTGATGCGCTCCGGGCGCGTGGTGCAGGACCTGGCGATTGCCGAGGCGAGCATCGAAGGCCTGGCCGAGGCCATGGTCGGGCGCAAGGTGCAGATGGGCCGGGATGGCGCTGCAGTGCCGGCACCCGGCGCGGTGTTGCTGCAGGCCGGCGGCATCGAACTGGTCGATGCGCTGGGCGTGGTGCGGCTGCACGGGCTGGCGCTCGAACTGCGCGCGGGCGAGATCGTCGGCGTGGCCGGCGTCTCGGGCAACGGCCAGAGCGAATTGCTCGAAGTGCTCTCCGGCCTGCAGGCGCCCCGGCAGGGCCACCTGTCGGTGGGGGGCCGGCAGTTCGGGCCGGCGCACTGGATCGACCCGCGCCGCGCGCGCGAACTCGGGCTGGCGCACGTGCCCGAAGACCGCCATGAGCGCGCGTTGGTGATGCGCTTCGCGGCCTGGGAGTCGGCCGTGCTGGGCTACCAGCGGCTGGCGCGCTATTGCCGCGCCGGCTGGATGCGCAGGGGGCAGATGGTGCGCGCCACCGTCGACATGATGGAGCGTTTCGACGTGCGCCCGCGCGATGCGCAACTGGCGTGCGCCAGCTTTTCCGGCGGCAACCAGCAAAAGCTCGTGCTGGCGCGCGAACTCGGCCAGTCGCCTTCGGTGCTGCTGGTCGGACAGCCCACGCGCGGCGTGGACATCGGCGCGATCGAGTTCATCTACGCCCGGCTGCGTGCGCTGCGCCAGGCCGGTTGCGCGGTGCTGGTGGTGTCGAGCGAACTCGACGAGATCCTGGCGCTGTCGGACCGCGTGATCGTGATGCACCAGGGCCGCATCGCCGGCGAACTGCCGATCGCCGACTGCAACGAGCACACGCTGGGCATGCTGATGCTCGGCGGTGCCAGCCATGAGCCGGGGGCCGCGGGCGTGGCGCAGACCCAGGATCGTGAGGGTGGTCCGTGAGCGCCGCCGGGCCGTTCCCAAGGCGCTCGCACCGAAGCCGTAAGGCGGAGGTGTTTCGATTGGACGCCGCCGGGCCGTTCCCAAGGCGAACAGCCGGACCGCTACAAGGTGTCGGGGACAGAGCTCCGCACCGCTGCGCGGCGCTACGGTCTGTCCCCGAGGTAACCGCTTCGCAGTGTGCAGCATGGAGGGTCGCCCGATGAGCAACCAGCCCTTGCCGCGCTGGGCCGACCTGGTGCTGCTGCCGGTCGTCAACCTGCTGGTGGCCCTGCTGGCGGCGGGCGTGATGGTCTGGTGGGTCGGGCAGGATCCGCTGGAGGTGATCCAGGTGCTGCTGCAGGGGGCGTTCGGCAGCCAGCGCGGGCTGAGCTACACCCTGTACTACGCCACCACGTTCGTGTTCACCGGGCTGGCGGTGGCGGTGGCCTTCCACGGCGGGTTGTTCAACATCGGCGGCGAGGGGCAGGCCGTCCTGGGCGGCCTGGGCACCGCCTTGGTGGCGCTGTGGTGGTCGGCCAGCCTGCCGGCCTGGCTGATGCTGCCGCTGATGCTCGTGGCCGGTGCCCTGTTCGGC
>JBDHRZ010000417.1:0-3059 GCA_039807845.1 Rhodoferax sp. | reverse complement strand
TGTCCCAGGCGACATCCGGGAAAGTGTAGCCGATCCACGCGAGAACGACGACGAGCGCAAAGGGCGCAGCGACCACCAGCGCCCGCCCGGTGAAACGCGCGACCGCGAAGACGAGCAGCGAGAGCAGCGAGACGGCGAGGCCGAAGCGAGCGTCGGCGAAGACGAAGATGGTGACCACGGGCATGAGATGGGCCAGCATGCGCAGCGGCTTGCCCCAGTTGCGCAGCGCGATCCATGCAAAGCAGATCGCCCCGAAATTGCCGACCGAAACGGGTTCGAGAAATACGGATGACACGCGGTGTTCGCCAAGGAAGGGGATGCGGTGGAAGTCGGTGACAAGCTGCTGACGCTCGAAGCCATGAAGATGGAGCATCTCATCGCGGCCGATGTCTCGGGGACCATAGGCGCCATCGCGCTCCAGGGTGCGCAGGTCGCAGCCAACGATCTGTTGGCGCGCATTGAAAACGAGTTCGCCAATGCCAGGGCAAGAGCCTGTGAAGACATGAATCGCGGGCACGATTCATGTCTTCACAGGCTCTGAGGGTGTGCTGCCGGGATGGGGAGCGTTTCCCGGCCGGCCAACCGCATTGGCCTGCACGCGGCGGCTGCGACGGCCTCGTCTGCGCGGGCCTGGCCGAGACCGCCATGGCGGTGGTGGCCAAGGTACGCATCCACGCGGCCTGCGCGACGCTGGCACGCGGTCCACCGCGGTTGCCAGGTTCAGTGCCGTCTGCTGCATGCTGGTCGGGCGATCGGGGCCATCGGATGCGGCGTCGCCGCGCATCGGCCCGCGAGGCACGGCCACGGCTCAGCGGATGCTCGACCTGCCCGTCGCGCTTGCGCCGCACCTCCAAGGTTTGCCGTGACCTGGCAAGAACCGTCCTCTCGTTGAAATACCGCCATGCAACATCTGCTCTACACCGAAGATCACATTGCCCTGCAGGATTCGCTGAAGAAATTCTGTGAAGCCGAGATCAACCCGTACATCGCCGAGTGGGAAACAGCCGGCATCTTTCCCGCGAAGGAGCTCTTTCGCAAGATGGGAAAGCTCGGCTTTCTCGGCGTGAACAAGCCCACCGAGTACGGTGGCATGGGGCTGGACTACAGCTTTGCTGCCGCGTTTGCCGAGGAACTCAACGCGGCCATCCAGTGCGGTGGTGTTCCTATGGCCATCGGTGTGCAGACCGACATGGCCACACCCGCTCTGGCACGCTTCGGCTCCGACGAACTGCGCCAGGAATTCCTCGCACCATCGATCAGCGGCGACTACGTGGCCTGCGTGGCCGTCTCCGAGGTCGGCGCCGGTTCCGACGTCGCGGGAATCCGGACCAGCGCGCGCAAGGACGGCGGCGACTACGTCATCAACGGCGGCAAGATGTGGATCACCAACGGAACCCAGGCCGACTGGTGTTGCCTGCTTGCGAACACATCGGAGGGTGGTTCACCGCACCGCAACAAGACGCTGATCTGCGTGCCCATGGATACGGCCGGCGTCGAGGTCGCGCGCAAGCTGAAGAAGGCGGGCATGCACTCGTCGGACACCGCGCAGCTGCACTTTGACAATGTTCGGGTGCCGCAGCGCTGGCGCATCGGCGAGGAAGGCATGGGCTTCACCTACCAGATGCGGCAGTTCCAGGAGGAGCGGCTGTGGTCCGCGGCGAGTTGGCGCGCCAGTGGTGGCATCATCCAGGAAACCATCGCGTACTTGCGCCAGCGCCTGGCCTATGGAGAGCCTCTGCTGCACAACCAGTCGATCCACTTCAGGCTGGCCGAGTTGCAGGCGGAAGTGGAAGCGGTCGGTGCGTTGTTTCACAAAGCCGTCGCGCTGTACCTGGCCGGCAACGACGTGACGCAACTGGCCTCAATGTGCAAATTCAAGGGGGCACGGGTGGCGCGCGAGGTCGCCGACTGGTGCGTCCAGTTCTGGGGTGGCATGGGCTATATGGAAGAAACCCGCGTCAACCGCTTCTGGCGTGATTCGCGGCTGCACTCCATCGGCGGTGGCGCCGATGAGGTGATGCTGGGGATCATCGCCAAGTCGATGGGCATCCTGCCCCGGTAGTCTTGATCCTGGGTTTGCGTCGAAATCGGTCGCGGACCGTGCGGCCAGGGACTTCATCGGTCAACGCCTGGGCTGTCATCGCCACACCACTTCCACGAGCGTCCCACGCGGTGTGCAGGTAGTTGTTTGCACTCGATCCAGTGGTCGATGCAAGCGCGCGTGGCGCGAGCGTTCGGCGATCTGTTCGACCGGGCCCACGGCTCGGTCACGAGAGAAGAGCGAGCAGAATCTGGGCGAACTTGGCGCGTCTTGCTGCCCGTACCGAGAGGTCATCGGCGATCACATGCAATGTGATCAACGGCCGCACCGACGGCGACTGGGGCCTGGGCCAACCAGGCCGTGCCCGCAATCGAGCTCCACGCCGCCACGATGTGCTTGGCCGAACGCATCGCCGGCGTGCCGATCGGCCTGCCGCCGATGCACACGATGATCGCCAACCAGCCGATGCTGAACATGGGACTCGAGCAGGCGCAGATGATGACCACAGTGTCTGATGGCATCGTGCGCCACAACCCCGAGCGGCTGTGGTTTCGCCGTTACGCGCAGAAGCACGGCTTCGAGGCCGCGGTGCAGTGGCGCGGCAGTGGCTGGCCGGTTTAGGAAGGGCCCGAAGCGCAAATCGTGATTCGGGAAATCGAGCGCAAGGCTTGACAGCCGGGCCTTTGCAGCGCCAGCGTCCAAGGCTGACGCTCTATGCGGATTCGGATTACGGCCTGCCTGGCGGCGCCAGACGCTTGACAAAAGGAAGGCCAATGCGGAGCGTGGTGACGGTGGAAAGGTCCACCAGCGCGGTATAGCCGAGGTTCAGGTAGAGCTCGATGGCCTCCGGCTGCCGGGAGCCGGTCGTCAGGTATGCCCGCTGGTAGCCCTGCCGCACGGCCTGCGCCTCCAGCTCGTGCAACACGCGCGCCGCAAGTCCTTGGCGCCGACGCGCCGGATGGGTCCACATGCGTTTGATCTCGGCGGTGTCGGGGTCGGGATGACGCTTGAACGCACC
>JBDHRZ010000416.1:0-3059 GCA_039807845.1 Rhodoferax sp. | reverse complement strand
CGAACTGATGGGCGTGCCCGCCTATCCGAGCCTGCGCGCCTGCCCCGAGCCGGTGGACCTGGCGATCCTGCTGGTGCCCAGAGACAACGTGCGCGAGGCGATCGACGACTGCGTAGCCGTGCGTGCGGGCTGCGCCCTGTGCATCACCGCAGGCTTTGCCGAAACCGGCCCGGCGGGCCGTGCCGTCGAAGAAGACCTGGTCGTGGCGGCGCGCACCGGCGGGGTGCGCTTGATCGGCCCCAACTGCATGGGCCTGCTCAACACCCACCATCGGCTGGCCGCGACGACCGGGGTCGTGCTCGGCACGCTCGCCACGCTGCCCACCGGCGGCATCGGGCTGGCCAGCCAGAGTGGTGCCTTGCTGGGTGCCATGCTGTCGCGCGGCGTCGACATCGGTGCCGGGTTTTCCTCCATGGTGTCGGTCGGCAATCAGGCCGACCTGGACCTGAACGATTTCTTCGAATACCTGATCGACGACCCCGCCACGAGCGTGGTGTGCCTGTACATGGAGGCGGTGAAGGAGGCCGGCCGCTTCGTGTCCCTGCTGGCGCGCGCGGCCGAGCGCGGCAAGCCGGTGTGCATCTGCAAGTCGGGTCGCAGCGAGGCCGGCGTGCGGGCAGCGATCTCGCACACGGCCAGCGTGGCGGGCGCCTGGCCGGCCTTCGAGGCCACCTGCCGGCGCTGGGGCGTCTATCTGTTCGAATCGATCTACGACCTGGTGCAAGGGGCGCAACTGCTGGCCAATGGCAAGCGGGCCGCTGGCCGCGGGGTGGCGGTGTCATCCGGCTCCGGTGGTGGGGGTGCCCTGTTGGCCGATGCGCTCGAAGCCCATGGCCTGGAACTGCCGCTGCTCGCGCTGCACACCACCGAGCGCCTGTCGAGCGTGTTGCCCGCCTCGCACCGCCAGTTGCCGCATGATTTCGGCATGCTGAATCAGCTCGCCGCGCCGGACCCCGAGGTTGCCGGCGGCGCCATCGGCATCGCGCTCGACCGCGCCATGGCCGACGATGCGGTCGGCCTCGGCCTGCTGCTGCTCACCACGCAGCCGCAGCAGGAGCGTGTGGCCGAGGCCGCGATCGCGGTGGCTGCGCGTACCAGCAAGCCGCTGCTGTTCGTGCAAGGCGCAGGCAACCATGGCGACGTGGTGCGCAAGGCCTTGTGCGCCGCCGGTCACGGTTACTTCGACAGCCCGCACGACGCGCTGAAGGTGGCACAGGTGCTGGCGCAGCGCAGCACGCCCGAGCCGCTGGCGGCAGCGCCGGTGACGGTCGCCTTTCCGCCAGGCCTGCCCGCCGGTTATCTGGGTGAGCCGCAGACGCGCATGCTGCTCGAGCAAGCGGGCATTCCCACCACGTCCTGGAGGCTGGCGGCCGACGCCGAGGCCGCTGTCGCCGCCGCGCGCGAACTGGGAACCGCGGTGGTCGTGAAGGCGGTCAGTGACGCGATCGTGCACAAGAGCGACATCGGCGCGGTGCAGTTGAACCTGGACGGCGAGGTGGCCGTGCGCGCGGCCTGCGCAGCGATCGCGCGTGCCGCGGCCGCGGCCGGAGTGCCGGCGCTGGACGGTTTCCTGGTGACGCAGATGTGCAAGGCCGACGCGGAACTGATCCTGGGCCTGCAGCACGATCCGGATTTCGGGCCGATGGTGATGGTCGGCGCCGGTGGGGTGCTGATCGAACTGCTCGAGGACGTGCAACTGGCGCCGGCTCCGCTGTCGCGCGCCACGGCGCTTGCGATGCTGGCTTCGCTCCGCAGCCGGGCCTTGCTCGATGGCTATCGTGGGCGCGCCGCGGCGGACCTGGAGCGTATCGCCGATGCCATGGTGCGGCTCGGCGCGCTGGCGATCGCCAGCCAGGGCCGCTTGCGCGAACTCGATGTCAATCCCCTGTTCGTCGTGGACGGCAGGATCGTGGCCGCGGATGCGCGCGCGGTGCTGATCTGAGCCGACCATGCTGGCGGTAATGCGTCGCACATCCGGCCCTCTGGTGATGCGCCATCAGTACCAGACCATGCGAAACACTGCACCGGTGTCCCCCCAGAGTTTTCATCGATCCCATCACATCAGGAGAGAGTTTCATGTCGGAAGTCCGCTACGAATCGAAGGACGGTATTGCCATCATCACGATCAACCGGGAAGCGCAGCGCAACAGCATCAATACCGCGGTCGTGCAGGGACTGCACGCCGCCTGGAAGCGGTTCGCACAGGCTGACGAGGACCGCGTCGCCGTGGCATGCGCAGCCGGCGACAAGGCGTTTTCCGCCGGAGCGGACCTGAAGGACATGCCGAAGGACATCTGGCTGGGCATGCCCAACCTGTCGGTGCCGTGCAACAAGCCGATCATCGCGGCGGTGAACGGGTTTGCCGTCGGCGCCGGCGCGACGCTGGTGATGCTCGCCGACATCGCGGTGGCCGACGAGTCCGCGCAGTTCATCTATCCGGAGGCCAAGATCGGCGCATTTGCCGGCGTGATGGCCGGTTTCCCGCCGCGCATGCAGTACAAGGCCGGGCTCGAGTGGTTGATGACCGGCGATCCGATGACGGCCCAGCGTGCCTACGAAATCGGCCTGGTCAACCGGCTGGCACCCAGGGGCCAGTCGCTGCAGGTGGCGCTGGAAGTGGCGCGCAAGATCGCCGCCAACGCTCCGCTGGTGGTGCAGGCCATGAAGTCGATTGCACGCAGCACCCTGGTGCCCTCGTCCACCGAGCGCTACTACCCGCAGCGCGACATGCTCGAAGGTATCGCGAAGAGCGACGACATCAAGGAAGGCGTGGCGTCGTTCAAGGAAAAGCGTGCGCCGCGCTTCACTGGCCGTTGATGAAACCCGGGGTCAGGTCTTGCCTTTTGATGAAACCCGGGGTCAGGTCTTGCCTTTTGCCCCCCCCTTTCAAGTCTTGCTGGCTCTCAATGTATGTAGGGGGGGCAAAAGGCAAGACCTGACCCCATTACCCCATAGGGCAAAAGGCAAGACCTGACCCCATTACCCCCATTACCCCATTACCAAAATGAGACGCTCATGACGATCCCACGTCTTTCCCTCTTCCTCGCCGCTCGCGCCGG
>JBDHRZ010000415.1:0-3063 GCA_039807845.1 Rhodoferax sp. | reverse complement strand
ATCGCCAGCACCGCGATGGCGAGCATGCCTGCAGTCGAAGCGAAGAACACGTTGATGATGGCAGCGACCATCAGCACGACCGCCCCGACCGTCAGCCACTTGCCCAGGCCGCTCAGGTCGCGCTTGATCACCGTGGCCAGGCTGGCCATCACGAAGAACACGCCGGCGGTGCCGCCAAAGGCCATCATGATCAGGTCGGCGCCGTTCCTGAAGCCCAGCACCATGGCGATCAGCCGCGACAGCATCAGGCCCATGAAGAAGGTGAACGCCAGCAGCACCGCCACGCCGGTTGCCGAGTTCTTGGTGCGCTCGATCGCGAACATGAAGCCGAACGCGCCACCGAGGAACACGACCAGACCGAGGCCGCCGCCGAGCGCGGCCGTGATGCCGGTGCTGACACCGACCCAGGCGCCGAGCACCGTGGGCAGCATACTCAGCGCGAGCAGCCAGTAGGTATTGCGCAGCACCGTGTTGCGCTGCTGCGCGGATATCGCGGACCCAAAGGTTGCGCGGTTGCCATAAGTCGTGACCCGGTCGTCCATGAGCCTTCCTCCTGTTGGTTCCAGCCGTTGCCAGATGCGGGCCATTCTAGGCGAGTTCAAGTCCTCGATGGCAGGATCTCGTTGTTCACCGAAATGCCCTGCGTGCTGCGTACCCCGGGGCTGAGCGCCTTGGGAACCGCCGTCGGCACTCGCACGGTTATGCTTGCTCAGGGCGTTCGCCCGTACGAGAATGGTCTCAACAGGCAAGGATGGAGTTCCATGAAGACCAGAAGTGCACTTGAGTTTTCCGATGTCCAGCGTATCGCCGCGGCGGCGCTCGCGCATGCGCGGGACCGGCAATGGGCGGTATGTATCGCCATCGTCGACGACGGCGGGCACCTGCTGCATTTGCAGCGCGTGGACGGTAGCGCCGCCAGCACCGTGTACATCGCGACCGCCAAGGCCCACACTGCGGCGCTGAGCCGGCGTGAGAGCAAGTTCTACGAAGAGATGGTGAACGGCGGGCGGGTCTCGTTCCTGAGTGCGCCGATGATCCACGGCATGCTCGAAGGGGGCGTTCCGATCATCGTGGATGGGCAGTGCCTCGGCGCGGTGGGCGTCAGCGGCGTCAAGTCGTCCGAGGACGCCGAGACTGCGCGCGCCGGCATCGCGGCCCTGTAACCCTGTAATAGTGACTGCACCGCGCGCCCGCTGCTTCGCTGGCACAGAAAAATCGAGCGGCGTCCCGCCACGCGAGCGTGCAACGCGCCCGGTGCTTCACTTGGTGAGGATCAATTTTCCTTGGCGCGTGGCCTGCAGCCGGTAGACCGTGCCGCGGTGGGCGATCTCCACGCTGCTGTTGCCCTGCAGCAGTTGCGCGCTGTCCAGGCACACCGGCGTGTTGCCGGTCTCGTCCGCATCCGGCACGCTGGGCGAATGATCTGGTGGCTTTGCCGCAGCCGTATGCGGTGCGAGGCTGTGTGGTGCACGCCTGGGCGCGGCCGCATGGTCAGTCGTCATGGCGCCGCCGGCTCCGTGACGAAGCCTATGGCCCGGATGCCCGCTCGCTGCGCCATCGCCATGAGTTGCGCGACGCGTTCGTAGCGCACGGCCCGGTCGCCGCGGATCTGCAGTTCGGGTTGTGGAGATAGCGCGCCGGACAGGGTCAGACGTTGTTCCAGGTCGGCGGTTTCGATCGGCGCATCGTTCCAGAAGTACTGACCTTGCGCGTCCACCGCCAGCCGGATTGCCTGGGGTTGCGTCTGCAGCCGTTGGTTGCTGGCGCGGGGCAACTCGACCATGGTCGCATGCTGCATCACCGGGATGGTGACGAGGAACACGATCAGCAGCACCAACATGACGTCGACGAACGGCGTCATGTTGATCTCGTTCATCACGTCGTCGCCGTCCGGTTGGGAGCCGTAAGCCATCACGAAGTCCTCTACGGTATGGGTCGATCCGGGAGCGGTGTCTGTCAGGCCGGTTCAGGCTTCAGCGGCAGCACGATTGCGCCGGCGCTCATGTGGACGCGTGCACCGGTGACGAAGTAGGCGTGCAGATCGTGCGCGAACCGGCTCAATTTGGCGGTCAGTACCTTGTTGCCACGCACCAGCGCGTTGTAGCCGAGCACAGCCGGGATCGCCACGGCCAGGCCGAGTGCGGTCATGATCAGCGCCTCGCCAATCGGTCCGGACACCTTGTCGATGCTCGTCTGGCCGGCAGTGCTGATGCTCATCAGCGCGTGGTAGATGCCCCAGACGGTGCCGAACAGCCCGACGAATGGTGCCGTGGACCCGACGGAGGCCAGCACCGCCAGACCGGACTGCAGTCGGGCCGTGGTGTCATCGACGGCGTTGTGCAGGCAACGGGTGAGCCAGTCGCTGATGTCGAGTGTGTCGTGCAACTGGGCGCGCGCGTGTCGGTGGTGCGCAGTGGCGTCGCGCCCTTCCTCGGCCAAGAGACGAAACGGGTTTTCGCGGGTAGGGCCGAGTTGCTCCAGACCTTGCGCCAGGTCGGCACTGTGCCAGAACCGCTCGGCATCCGCTGCCATGCGCTTGATGCGCAGCACGCCGATCGCCTTGGCGGCGATCACCGTCCAGGAGGCCAGTGACATCACGAGCAGCAGCACGACGACGCCGCGGATGACGATGTCGCCTTGTTGCCACAGGTTGAGCAGTCCGTAATTCGAATCCATGAGGGCTCCTGTCACGCCGATCGGTTGGCGTCATTGAATGGTGAAGGTGATTGGCACCGTGTACCACATGGATTGCGCGACGCCTGCGCGCTTGCCGGGCACGAAGCGCCAACCGGAGACGGTGGCCAGGGCGGCGTTGTCGAGCCGGAAGAAGCCGCTCGATGTTTTGAGTTTCACTTGGCTGGCAATCCCCTGGTCGCTGACCAGTACGTCCACCAGCACGGTGCCTTGTTCGCGCAGGCGCAGGCTCAGCGGGGGGTATGCGGGCCTCGGGTTCTGGAGGTAGTGTGCGTCGCTGGAGGGCAGTTCGAGCGCGGGCGGCGCGGGTTGCGGCGCGGGTGCCGCCGGCGGTGATGCATGCGCCGCTGCGCCGGTTGTGCCCGGGGC
>JBDHRZ010000414.1:0-3076 GCA_039807845.1 Rhodoferax sp. | reverse complement strand
CTCGTCGGGTTGTCCGCCGCCTTGATCACCGTGCTGATCGGCGTCACTATCGGTGCACTCGCTGGCTATTACGGAGGGTGGGTGGACAACCTGCTGTCGCGGCTGATCGAACTGTTCCAGGTGCTGCCAACGCTGCTGTTCGCGATGGTGCTGGTGGCACTGTTCACGCCCTCGTTGCTGGTGGTCATCATGGCGATCGGCCTGGTGAGCTGGACCAGCACGGCGCGCCTGGCGCGCGCCGAGTTCCTGCGCCTGCGCGGCCTGGAATACGTGAACGCTGCACGCACGATGGGCGCAGCGCACCTGCGCCTGATGTTGCGCGAGATCCTGCCCAACGCACTGCCGCCGCTGATCGTCACGGCCACGCTGATCATCGGCGTGGCGATCCTGTTCGAAGCCGGACTGAGCTTTCTCGGCCTGTCCGATCCCAAGGTCATGAGCTGGGGCATGATGATCGGCTCGAACCGGCGCAACATCCTGGACTGCTGGTGGGCGGTGACCTTCCCGGGCCTTGCGATCTTCCTGACGGTGCTCTCGGTCAGCCTGATCGGCGACGGACTCAACGACGCGCTCAACCCGAAGCTGCACCTGCGCTGAGACACTCCACGATGACCGCCGCTGCTGATGCCAATCTGCTCGAAGTCCAGGACCTGGGTGTCGAGTTCCAGACGCGTGCCGGCACGGCGTGGGTGCTCGATGGCGTGCGCTTCTCCCTGCAACGGGGCGAGACGCTGGGGCTGGTCGGCGAGTCAGGGTGCGGCAAGAGCATCACCGCGCTGGCCATGATGCGGCTGATCCCGAACCCGCCGGGGCGCATCACGTCGGGTCGCATCGTGTTCGACGGGCGCGACCTGCTGGCGCTGAACGAAACCGAGATGCGCAGCATCCGCGGCAACCGCATGTCCATGATCTTCCAGGAGCCGATGACTTCGCTCAATCCCGCCTACACCGTGGGTGACCAGATCGGCGAGGCGGTGCGTCTGCACCAGCACATGACGCACAGGCAGGCGCGCGCGCGCGCCGTGGAAATGCTGCAGGCCGTCGGCATCCCTGCCGCCGTAACCCGGGTGAACGAGTACCCGCACCAGTTCTCCGGCGGCATGCGCCAGCGCGTGATGATCGCGATGGCGCTGGCCTGCAAGCCCGACATCCTGATCGCCGACGAACCGACCACGGCGCTCGACGTGACCGTGCAGGCACAGATTTTCGACCTCATTTCCGAACTGCGCGAGCGCACTGGCACCGCCGTCCTGCTCATCACGCACGACATGGGTGCGATCGCGGAGATGGCAGACCGTGTCGCGGTGATGTACGCCGGGCGCATCGTCGAGGAAGGCAGCGCGAAACAGGTGCTGCAGGCGCCGCTGCATCCGTACACCCAGGGTCTGATCGGCTGCACCCCCGGCCGACGCACTGCGGGGTTCGGAGAACCGCTGCTGGAAATCCCCGGCACCGTGCCGTCGCTGACCGAGCGCGGCGCAGGCTGCGCATTTGCCGACCGCTGCCCTCATGTCCAGCCGCGCTGCCGCAAGTCCCTGCCAGCCGAGGAATGGTTCGACGACGGCGCGCATCGCGTGCAGTGCTGGCTATACGCAAAGGAGGCTGCATGAACACCGCTGCGCAGCCGACGCGAGCCGTTTCGAAGGCCTTGCTGCGCGTACAAGACCTGAAGGTCCACTTTCCGCTGGGCAAGACCCTGTTCGCGGAACGCCGCTTCGTCAAGGCCGTCGATGGGGTTGGTTTCGAAGTCCCGAAAGGTACGACGTTTGGCATCGTGGGGGAAAGCGGTTCGGGCAAGAGCACGACGGCGCTGGCGGTGATGCGCCTGGTGAAGCTGACGGCCGGCACGGTCGAACTGGGTGACGACGCCGTCGGCTCGCTCGAGGGCGAGGCGCTGCGGCGGGTACGCCGGCGCTTCCAGATGGTGTTCCAGGACCCGTTCGCCTCGCTCAACCCACGACGCCGCGCCGGCGACGCGATCCGCGACGCACTCGACCTGATGGAGGTGGGGGCGCCCGCGCAGCGCGCGCAGCGCGTACGTGAACTGTTCATGCAGACCGGGCTGCGCCCGGAGCAACTACAGTTGTACCCACACCAGTTCTCCGGCGGCCAACGCCAGCGCATCGCTCTGGCGCGCGCCCTGGCCGCCAATCCGGAACTGCTGGTCTGTGACGAGCCCGTCTCCGCGCTGGACGTCGCCATCCAGGCCCAGATCCTCAACCTGATGCAGCGACTGCAGCGCGAACTCACGCTGACCTATCTGTTCATTTCCCACGACCTGGGCGTGATACGACACATGTGCGATGAAGTCGCGGTCATGTACCTGGGGCAGATCGTCGAGCGCGCAGATCGCACGCAATTGTTCGAGCGGCCGCTGCATCCCTACACGATCGCGCTCTGGTCCGCGGCGCCCTCGTTCGACCCGGAACTGCGTGGCCGCCGCTTCC
Organism: Rhodoferax sp.; assembly: GCA_039807845.1. Classification (GTDB taxonomy): domain Bacteria; phylum Pseudomonadota; class Gammaproteobacteria; order Burkholderiales; family Burkholderiaceae_C; genus CAISIP01. The sequence goes on along the minus strand of JBDHRZ010000414.1, from coordinate 629 downwards.
GTATCCGGCTACCGGGAGATCCGCCCAGCCCGATCGACCTGCCCAGGGGCTGCCGTTTCGCCAGCCGCTGTCTGGCGGTCGAACCGGCCTGCCGGGAAGCCGAGCCGGTGCTGCAGGAGATCAGCCCGGGCCACTGGGTGCGCTGCCGGCGGGTCAAGCTTGTCGATGGCCAGGCGCAAGCCCCGGTCATGGCCTGAGCCTGTGAAGATATGAATGGTGCCCGCGTGGGGTCCCCAGAAAAGGCCCAATCCAGGCGCAAGGCGCAGCCGGGGTGGGGCCCCGGCGAAGCCTTGCAACGACGAGCGGGCCGTTTCTGGGACCTCACCCGAAGGGCCGGGGTGCCATAGGGCGCTGTGCGGCGTTGCGGCGCTTGCCCGGGCGGCCGGCCCGGGCTGCGCACCGCGCCTTGCTCAGCACCCTATGGCACCCCGGCGCGCGCACGATTCATATCTTCACAGGCTCTGAACGGTCCTTCACGCAGCACGACGACAGGAACACCATGTCCACCACCTCGGAAACCACCATCTACGCCGCACGCAAGATCCTTACGATGAACCCGTCGCGCCCGCAGGCAACGCACGTGGCCGTGCGCGAGGGCCGCATCCTCGGCGTGGGCAGCCTGCCGGAAC
>JBDHRZ010000413.1:0-3117 GCA_039807845.1 Rhodoferax sp. | reverse complement strand
ATGAAGATCTCGTTGGTCTCGTTGCGCTTCTGGTATTCGTGGTCGGAGAGTTCCTCGAACCGCGCCAGCCGTGCCTTGCTCTTGGCCTGGCGCGCCTTCGGGCTCTGGCGTGCCCATTCGAGCTCCTTCTTCAGCGCCTTGGCGCGCGCCTCCTCGCCTTTTTGCTCCTGCACCAGGCGGGCCTGCTTCTGCTCCATCCAGGAGCTGTAGTTGCCCTTGTACGGAATCCCGGAGCCGCGGTCGAGCTCCAGGATCCACTCGGCGGCGTTGTCCAGGAAATAGCGGTCGTGCGTGATGGCGACCACGGTGCCGGGATAGCGCTGCAGGAACTGTTCGAGCCAATCGACCGATTCTGCATCCAGGTGGTTGGTCGGCTCGTCGAGCAGCAGCATGTCCGGCTTGGACAGCAGCAGCCGGCACAGCGCCACACGGCGCTTCTCGCCACCGGAGAGGACCTCGATCCGGGCATCCCAGGGCGGCAGGCGCAGCGCGTCGGCGGCGATCTCGAGCTGGTGTTCCGAATCGGTACCGGCGGTGGCGATGATCGCCTCGAGTTCGGCCTGCTCGGTGGCCAGGGCGTCGAAGTCGGCATCCGCCTCGCCGTAGGCGGCGTAGATCTCCTCCAGCCGGGCCTTGGCCTTGAACATCGCCTCCATCCCGCCCTCGACCGCTTCGCGCACGCTCTGGCCGGGGTCGAGCTGCGGTTCCTGGGGCAGGTAGCCGATGCGCAGACCCGGCATCGGCGTGGCCTCGCCCTCGATCTCCTGATCGAGTCCGGCCATGATCTTGAGCAGGGTCGACTTGCCCGAGCCGTTGGTGCCGAGCACACCGATCTTGGCGCCGGGGAAGAAGCTCAGCGAGATGTCCTTGAGGATGTGGCGCTTGGGCGGCACCATCTTGCCGACGCGGTTCATCGTGAAAACATATTGCGCCATGGTCGAATCGCATTCCTTGCTGGTCGGGTGAAAGACGCGGCGCTGCGACGCCGGGGTAACCGCACATTATCGGCGCTGCAGGCGCCTGGTCGACGTGGTGTGCGGCGCGCGCCGCCTCAAGGCCCGGAGCGGGGCGGAGCCAGCGCGGCGCCGTCCTCCGCTGCCAGCGGCGCGACGCCGGAGTCGATCAGCAGGTCGAACGCTGGCTCCAGCACCCGGATGCGCTGCTGCGCCTGCAACCGGTCCATGGTGCGACGCGACATGGCGTGCGAGAGCCCGGAGCCGGAGACGAACATGAACAGGTTGCGCTTGTGCCCGATCCAGGTCAGCCTGGCCCGCACCCACTCGCCACCGAGCATGAGCTCGAACAGGGCACCGACCTCCTGCTCGGCGGGCAGCCACTCGCCGGGCGCCCCCGCGCTCGCGCGTGCGTGGGCGACGGCGCGCCGATGGTCTTCGAGCACCTTGTCGTGCAGGGCACTGAGTTCGTCGAGGAACAGGGTGATCGGCTCGCGCGGGTAGCGGATCAGCATCAGGCCCTCGTTCAGTCGCGCCAGCAGGCGCGGCAGCATGCGCACCAGGCGCGCGTAGTCCTTGCGCACCTGCTGCAACTGCACGCTCCAGGCCAGGTCGTCGGCCAGCGCCAGGTAGCCGCGCGGATCGTCCTGCTTGCCCGGATTGCTCAGCTGGGTCTCGGCCAGCACCTGCGCCCAGGGGCCGCGCAGGAAACTGGCCACGAGTTCGGGCAATCCAGCGGAGCGAAAGCGCTCCATCAGCGCCTCCGAATAGCGCTGGGCCAGCACCAGTCGCTGCTGGACGTGTTCGCGCGCCAGCCGGTCCTGCTCCTGGCGCTGCAGACGCGCGGCGTCCCGTCCATCCCAGGCGGCCTCCAGTTCGCGCAGCGTGGTTGCATACGCGTCGGCGTCGCCCGCACTGCGCGACAGATCGTTCACCGCGTCGGACACGCAGAGCGCGAAATCGGCGATCGCCTCCTCGTCCTGCGCCCGATACGCCAGGCTGCGCTGCACCACGCGATCGAGCAACTGACGCGCCGCATGCCTGCGGTCGATGAAAAAGCGCGGATCCGCGCGCGCGAGCTGCAGCAGCGCCGGCTCGAGCGCGCGCAACTGCATGCGCACCGGCGCCAGCAGCCGTTCATCGCTGGCCAGTTGGTCGATCATCAGCCCCACCACCTCCTCGCCCAGCATGCGGCCGATCTGCTGGTTCTGCTCGCGCGAGCGCTGCTGCCCGATCTTTCCAGGGCCGGCGTGCGACGCCGGCTGGCCGAGCGCGAGCTGACGCACGGAGCGCTCGGCGAGGCGCTGCATCATCGGCTCGACCATCCGGAGGTCCTGCAGGGCGATGAGGGCGCCGGGAACGGTATGCGTGAAGTCCTGGCCGGCGCCGAGGTCGACGCGCGCGTGCAGGTCTCCGGCCAGCAGGCGGCGCAGCTTCTCCAGCGTGAGCAGCGTGCGCTCGACCTCGGAGGGCTCGCCGCGCGCACGCGCCGCGGCCGCATCGGCAAGCGGGCTGGCCGGCGGGGCCACCGGCTGTACCCCTTGCGAACGCATCCATTCGCTGGCTTCCCGGTACAACTGGCGCAAGCCCTCCCCGAGGGCGATCGCGCCCGGCCGCAGCAGGTCCATGCGCGCGTCCTCGCGCGCCACCCAGGCCTCGAGCGTCTCCAGCAGGGCGCGTACGAAGGTCTCCGGCCGCAGCGGATTGAGCGCTGGCTGCACCGTGCTCCAGCCCAGCAGCGCGCTGACGAGCGCGTCGAAGCCCGGCCGCACGTCTTCGGTGGCCCGCTGCACCTCCTGGCGCGCCAGCCCCAGTTCGATCTGCGCCTCGACCGCGCGCACATCGAACTGGCGCAGGTCGTCGAAGCCTTCGTCCCGGTACTCGGCCAGATCGCGGCCGCTGCTGTGGAACACCAGCCGGCGCAACTCGGCATCCAGGGTGGAGCGCACCGCGTCGGCGTCCACCAGCAGCGCTCCGATCGCTTCCTGCGCCGCCGGTGTCAGCACGTGCATCGGCGTCTCGCTGCCGGACTCGGCCAGCAGCCGCTCGAGTGCCGCCAGCACATCGTCGGCCAGGCCGTTCGCCTGGTCCAGCACCAGTTCCAGGCAATCGGAGAGGGTCGGACGCACGGGCGCCTCATTGCTGGCCACGCCGATGCGCCTCA
>JBDHRZ010000412.1:0-3128 GCA_039807845.1 Rhodoferax sp. | reverse complement strand
TGCTCGCCAGCTCGACGTCCAGCATGGCGCTGCTGCCCGCAAAGGTGGCGGGCGTCGGGTGCAGCAGGAGCGTGAGGCCGCGCAGGGTCGCGTGCCCCAGGTGCATGCCGACCAGCGTGCTGCCCGCGAGCAGGAAGGTGAGCAGGTAGCCGAGGTTGAGCTGGTAGTTGATCGAGGCCACCAGCAGCACCAGCAATGTGGCACCGAGCATGAATCCGGGCCGCGTGGGCAGGATGTAGACGTTGCGCTGGGTCAGCAACTGGTGGTCCTGCCGCGGCAGGCGCTGCTGCCACCAGCGCGCCAGCCGGGCACGCAGGTGCGCGAACGGGTGGCGCAGCGGCTCCGGCAGGAGCGGCTGCGGCGTGCGCGTCATGGGTCGGACCCCGGTGGTTCTCATCAGGTTACCCTCCGTGTTGCGCACTGCGGGGCCGACACCTCGCAGCTGTCCGGCGGCGCTCACGCCAGCGGCACCGCCTGCAGCATTGCGGCGACCTGTTCGATTGCGCCGCGCCCGGCTTCGCCGACCGGCAGCAGGCGGTGCGCGATGGTTTGCGGCAGGATCGCCTGCACGTCGTCGGGCGCGACGTAGCTGCGGCCATCGAGCAGTGCCTGCGCCTTCGCGGCACGGATCACGGCGATGCCGGCACGCGGGCTCAGGCCCTGCACGAACCACTGGCCGCTGCGCGTGGCGGCGACCAGGTCCTGCACGTAGTCCAGCAGCGCGTCGGAGGCATGCACCTGCACTGCCTGCTGTTGCAGTTGCAGCAGGTCCTGCGGCGTCATCAGCGTCGGCATCGAGGCGACCAGCGCGCGGCGGTCGTCGCCGGTCAGCAGGCTGCGCTCGGCGGTGCGGTCGGGGTAGCCCAGCGAGATGCGCATCAGGAAGCGGTCGAGCTGCGATTCGGGCAAGGCATAGGTACCGAGCTGGTCGTGCGGGTTTTGCGTGGCGATGACGAAGAACGGCTCGGGCAGCGCGCGTGTCTGGCCCTCGGCCGTGACCTGCTTTTCCTCCATGGCTTCGAGCAGCGCGCTCTGCGTCCTGGGACTGGCGCGATTGATCTCGTCGGCCAGCAGCACCTGGGCGAAGATCGGGCCGGGGTGGAAGGTGAATGCCTCCCGGGCGCGCTCGTAGACCGAGACGCCCGAGAGGTCGCTGGGCATCAGGTCGGCGGTGAACTGCACGCGCGAGAACTGCAGCCCGAAACAGCGCGCCAGCGCGTGCGCCAGCGTCGTCTTGCCGACGCCCGGCACGTCCTCGATCAGCAGATGGCCGCCGGCCAGCAGGCAGGCCACGCAGTCCCGGATCCGGTCCTGCTTGCCGACGATGACCGTGTTAAGCTGATCCAGCACCCGTTGCAGTTTTTCCTGTGCATGCATGGCAGGACCTTACCTGAATTCTTCGCTCGGACCGCGCCGCCATGAACAAGACCGGCTACTTCAGCCATCCCGCCTGCCGCCGCCACGCGATGGGCGACGGGCACCCGGAGTGCCCGCAGCGGCTCGATGCGATCGAGGACCGGCTGCTGATTTCCGGGGTGGGCGACGCGCTCGAGCGCCGCGAGGCGCCTCCCGCCGCGCTGTCGGACCTCGAGCTCGCGCACGAGCGCATGTACGTGGCCGGCCTGCGCGGGCTGTCCGAGGGCTTGCGCGAGGAGATCGCGGCTGGCGGCCCGGAACTTGCGCAGGTGGACCCGGATACCGCGATGAACATCCACACCTGGGACGCGGCGCTGCACGCCGCCGGCGCCGCGCTGGCCGCCACCGACGCGGTGCTCGCGGGCGAACTGGCGAACGCGTTCTGCGCGGTGCGCCCGCCCGGCCACCATGCCTGCCGCAGCCAGGCGATGGGGTTCTGCTTCTTTGGCAACGTGGCGCTGGCAGCCAAGTATGCGCTGGAGCGCCACGGCCTGCAGCGGGTGGCGATCGCCGACTTCGACGTGCACCATGGCAACGGCACCGAGGACATCGTGGCCGGCGATGCGCGCATCCTGATGGTCGGCTTCTACCAGCACCCTTTCTACCCGTATGGGGGCGCACGCTCGCATGCCGGCAACCTGGTGAACCTGCCGGTGCCGGCGTACACGAAGGGGCCGGAGATCCGCGAGCTGGTCGAGCACGCGTGGATTCCGCGGCTCGAGGAGCACCGGCCGGAATTGATCTTCATCAGCGCCGGGTTCGACGCGCACCGGGAAGACGACCTGGGCCAGCTGGGCCTGGTCGAGCAGGACTATGCATGGCTCACCCAGCGCCTGAAGGACGTGGCGCGCCGCCATGCGCACGGGCGCATCGTGTCCTGTCTGGAGGGCGGCTACAACCTGAGCGCGCTCGGGCGCAGCGTCGAGGCGCATCTGCGCGTGCTGGCCGACGTCTGACCGTCCGGTGCGCTGCTGCGGACTGTCGCGCATGTGCATCGAGGCCCCGGGGCAGGCGCATAGAATGCTGGGGTTACCGCCGGGGTGGCCACGAGCCACGGGCGCGGGACTCGACAGGTCAACAACCATCCAGATGGAGAGCATGCAATGAAGGTACTGGTACCGGTCAAGCGCGTCGTCGATTACAACGTCAAGGTGCGCGTCAAGTCCGACGGCAGCGGCGTGGACATCGCCAACGTCAAGATGAGCATGAACCCCTTCGACGAGATCGCGATCGAGGAGGCCGTGCGGCTGCGCGAGAAGGGCGCCGCGACCGAGGTGATCGCGGTCTCCTGCGGCGTCTCGCAGTGCCAGGAGACGCTGCGCACGGCGATGGCGATCGGTGCCGACCGTGCGATCCTGGTCGAGACGGCGGAGGAACTGCAGCCGCTGGCGGTGGCCAAACTGCTCAAGGCGATCGTCGACAAGGAGCAGCCCGGTCTGGTGATCCTGGGCAAGCAGGCGATCGACGACGACTGCAACCAGACCGGGCAGATGCTCGCCGCCCTGTGCGACCTGCCGCAGGCGACCTTCGCCAGCAAGGTCGAGGTGGCCGACGGCAAGGCCAAGGTGACGCGCGAAGTCGACGGCGGCCTGGAGACGGTCTCGATCACGCTGCCGGCCATCGTGACCACCGCCCTGCGCCTCAACGAGCCGCGCTACGTGACGCTGCCCAACATCATGAAGGCCAAGAAGAAGCAACTCGACAACTTCAAG
>JBDHRZ010000411.1:0-3131 GCA_039807845.1 Rhodoferax sp. | reverse complement strand
CGAAGTAGCGTTCGACCAACTCCCGGACGACGTCGGGCGATCCGAGGTAGTTGGGCTGCGTCGCCAACTGCATCGCAGCCACCATCGGGTCGATCGTGGGCGCCTCGCGCAGGCGAAGTAGGCCTTCGATCAGGTCCTGCAGCGTCGCGTGGACGTCGGCGTCGTTGTCGGGTTGATACTGGTCCGGATGGCGGTTGACCTCCACCCGCGCGACCTGCCACGTCCCGCGCTTGCCGTCGGCGGGACGCAGATGCACGCGGAAGATCTCGATGCCGGTCCAGCTGCGATGGAACCGGATCACGTGGTCTTCGAAGTAGACGAACCACTTTTCCTCCATCACCGCCGGGATGAAGCCGCGCACGACGTGCACCATCTCCTGCGGCGTGAACGTGCGCGTGAACGCGAGGGACGATCGCGCGGCCGGAAGCGGGCGCGTCTTCCAGTCCTCGCGGCGCGCGATCGGCCTTTGCAGCGGCAAGGGCGACGGCAGGCTCGCGAGCGTCGCTTCCAGCAATGCGAGGTCGCGCGCGCGGCCGGCTTCGTTGGTCGTGCGGCTGATCAACGCCCGTGCTTCCTCCTGTAGCACCCAGCGCAGGCCGCTGGTCTCGCGGCATCGGAACGACAGGTCGACGGAGGCAGGGTCGACGGTCATCAGGAAGAAGTGATTGCGCGTCGTCGTGCCGGTGTAGGTGCCCGGCAGCGGAAGGAGGATCCGCGCACGCACGCCCAGCTCGTCCGCCACTTCGCGCAGCGCCGTCGCGCGCGGCGATTCGCCGGGCGCCGGCCGCCCCTTGGCAAAGCTCCAGACGTAGCCGTCGTAGTGGCCCGCAACTTCGCGCAGGAGGATGCGTCCAGTGGGGTCGACCACGACGCCGCCGAAGGCGCGTGCCTTTCCCGCCGGCACTTTCTCCGGCCACGGAAGCGCTTCCCATCCCGCCGGCGCAGGCTCGGGCAGGTCGTCGTCGATGCCGTGCATCGCCGACCAGACCTTGCCGCAGCGATGGGCGCGCTCCGGGCCGAGGCAGGCGCCGACTTCGTCCTTGAAGTTGGCGTACTCGATGTCCCCGACGATGCGAGCCATCGCCTTGGCGAGCTCGCCCGCCTGGCAGCGGGCGCGCCACGGGTAATCGGTGCCCTGCCCGAAGACGGGCTCGCTCAATCCGGGCAGGTAGTGACGCTGGAGCCGGAGGAGGTCGCCTTGCGTCCTGCTGCGCACGGTGAGTTCCGGTTCACCGTTCTTCTGGACGACGCTGAAGAAGCCGAAGTTCGTGAAGAGCCACATGAGGGTTGTTGGTTCTTGGGAAGAGGGGCTTGCGAACAGCGTGACAGATGGCAGGCTCACGGAATGAGCCAGCGGTCGAAGTTCGCACGATTCGCGCCGCTGGAAGTCAGCGGCTACACGGAACAGTTCATCGTCGATGCGCTGTGCGCCGCGGGGAATGCAGTGGCGTCGGGTCCTTGAAAGGCAACGACACTGGGTTCCCGCCTTCGCGGGAACGACAATTCCAACATTGGAGTCGAATCGTCAGCGGGGATCCAGTGTCGGCGAGTTCCCGAACGGCCAAGACACTGAATTGCCGCCTCCGACTACATCGAGGGCAGGCTCTTCGCGGGCACGACGATTCCGACGTCGGAGTCGATCGGTTCGGCGATTCCGGGATACGTTCTATAACGGCCGCCACCCCTCGCCACGCAGCGCACGCTCCAGGCGGCTCACATGCGGCGCGATATCGCACCCGTTGGCCGCGAGCCACGCGTCGCTGTAGTAGGTGTCGAGGTAGCGGTCGCCGGCATCGCAGGCGAGCGTCACGATGGCGCCTTGCTCGCCGGCGGCGTGCATCTCGCACGCGACCTGCACGGCGCCGTGGAAATCCGTTCCCGTCGATCCGCCGTACTTGCGTCCGACGAGCCGCTCGAGCGTGCGCATCGCCGCGTACGAGGCGGCGTCGGGAACGCGGATCATGCGGTCGATGACCTCCGGCACGAACGACGGCTCGACGCGCGGGCGGCCGATGCCTTCGACGCCCGAGGCGTGCGCGCTGGTGAGCGACGGGTCGCGGCGCTCGTAGTAGTCGAGGAACACGGAATGGTCGGGGTCGACCACGCACAGCCGGGTGCCGTTGCCGTGGTAGCGGATGTAGCGGCCGATCGTGGCCGACGTGCCGCCAGTGCCCGCGCCGACGACGATCCACGCGGGATCCGGCGAGGGCTCCGCGCGCATCTGGGCGAAGATCGACTCCGCGATGTTGTTGTTGCCGCGCCAGTCCGTCGCGCGCTCGGCGTACGTGAACTGGTCCATGTAGTGGCCGTTGCGCTCGTGCGCGAGGCGCTCGGCCTCCACGTAGACGTCTGCAGGATTGGCGACGAAGTGGCAGCGGCCGCCGTAGAACTCGATCAGCGCGATCTTGGCCGGCGACGTGGACTGCGGCATCACGGCGATGAAGGGCAGGCCGAGCATGCGTGCGAAATACGCCTCCGACACCGCGGTGCTGCCGGACGACGCCTCGACGATCGTCTTGCCCTCGTCGATCCAGCCGTTGCACAGGCCGTAGAGGAAGAGCGAGCGCGCGAGCCGGTGCTTGAGGCTTCCCGTCGGGTGCGTCGACTCGTCCTTGAGATACAGGCGAACGCCGGCGAGCGCAGGCAGCTCGATCGCGATCAGGTGCGTGTCGGCCGAGCGCTGGAAGTCGCGCTCGATGCGTTGGATGGCGTCGTTCACCCAGTGGCGTGGCATGTCCGGTCTTCGGTTGCGGATGCGGCCCATCTCCCCCGGGGCGCGGCGGCGTGCTGGCGCGCATACTAACTCTTGTCCCGAAGGCCGCGCAGGCGCATGGCGCGAACGTCGTAGGGCCAGACTAATTGCACGCTCCGAATCCACATGTCGGAACGATCCGCTACGATCCGGCCGGGCGCACGCTGCGCGCTGCACGACAGGAATCACGATGCCGACCTTGTACCACTGCGTGAGCGCGCGCTCGTTCCGGCCCTTGTGGCTGCTGGAGGAGCTGGGGCTCGACTACGAGCTCGCGATGCTGCCGTTTCCGCCGCGCGTGCTCGCGAAATCCTTCCTCGCACAGAATCCGCTCGGCACCGTGCCCCTGTGGGTCGACGGGGACGTCCGCATGACCGAA
>JBDHRZ010000410.1:0-3133 GCA_039807845.1 Rhodoferax sp. | reverse complement strand
GCCGGAACGTGTTGGTCACGCCCAGGTATTGCAGATGGCCGCGCTCGACCATGTCCAGATCCTGCACGAAACTGCCGAGCTGCGGCACCGCCGGTGCCTGCAGCGAGAACCCGTGCTCGCCATTGAGCTGGCGAAACGTCGCCACGAGCATGGACTCGATCTCGCCGACCAGCGCCTGCACCCGCTTGAACACGGCGCGCAGCCGGTCGAACGTCTCGGCGTAGATGCGCTTGACGCCGAACTTGAGACCCTTCTGGTACAAGGCCGCATTGAGTTGCGCCATCTCGGTCTTGAGGGCGCTGCCGCTCAGGCTGTCGAACACCTCGCGCAGCAGCTTCAGGTGCACCGAGCGCACCGCATGGATCTTGGCGCCACTGAGGTCGAACTCCGACTGCTCCTGGGCGATGCGCGCGCGCATGTGCTTGATCACCGTCGCGTTCTTGCCCTGCAGTCCCTTGAGCTCCATCATCTGCTCGGTCAGGTCGCGGCGGCGGATGTTGATCACCCGGCCGGTTTCCTGGCGCAGGCTGGAAATGCCCGCCGCCACCGCCGAACCGAGGATCTGCTGGCGCTGGCCCATGATGCCCTGCGCCAATGCCGCCTCGAGCTGCGGCAGGCAACTGGCCGCGAGCAGTTGCGCGTCGTCGGTCACCTTGGCCACCAGGCCCTTGTGCGCCGACATCGGTATCACCTGGCTCTGGGCAATGCCCAGGATCTCGGCCGTCGACGCCCGCTGGCGATCGATCTGCGCCTGCACTTGCGCGGCCGAGCTCAGCGGATCCCACAAGGTGTCGATCTTGTTCAGCACCACCAGCCGCAGATCGGCACCCTCGGGATCCACCGCCAGGTGCTCGCGCCAGATCGTGAGGTCGGATTTCGTGACCCCGGTGTCGGCCGCCAGGATGAACACCACGGCCTGCGCCTGCGGCAGCAGGCTGACGGTCAGCTCCGGCTCGGCGCCGATCGCGTTGAGCCCCGGCGTATCCAGAATGACCAGACCCTGCTTGAGCAGCGGATGCGCGATGTTGATCAGCGCGTGGCGCCAGCGCGGCACCTCGACCATGCCCTGCGCATCGACCACCGGGTTGTCTTCCGGATCCTGGCTGTGCCAGAAGCCCAGCGCCTGGGCTTCCTCGCGCGTCACGCGTCGCGTCTCGGCGACCATCTCCAGCGCCGTCGCCAGCTGCTGCGGATCGTTCACGTCCAGGTCGACCCGGGTCCACTTCTCGGGCACCATGCGCCATTCCATCAGCGCCTGCGGCTGCAGCCGCGACTCCACCGGCAACAGGCGCAGGCAGGGAGGCACCTCGGGGTCGTACCCCATTTCCGTCGGACACATCGTGGTGCGGCCGGCGCTGGCGGGCATGATGCGCCGGCCATAGCCGGCAAAGAACACCGCGTTGATCAATTCGGACTTGCCGCGCGAGAACTCGCCGACAAAGGCGACCATCACCTTGTCGGCGCGCACCTGCGCCTCGAGCCGGCGCAGGCGCTCCTCGACGCCGGCATCGAGCAGATCGTGGTCCTTCATCCACTCGGCAAGGAGCTTCAGGCGCAGGCCAAACTCGCGCCGCCAGGCACCATGCTGGTCGAACTGCTCATTGAATGATGTAGCCAAGGTGTCCCCCTCGCTGCTCAATATAGCATCGCACGGCCGCTGCGCCGTCAAAAACGTTGGCAGCGGCGACAGAAATATGTGGAGCGTTGCCCCTGCCGCACGAGCGCGATGGCAGCGCCGCAGTTGCGGCAGGCCTGGCCGGCGCGGCCATACACCGCAGCCTCCAGTTGGAAGTGGCCGTCGTCGCCGCTGGCGCTGGCGAAATCGCGCAAGGTGCTGCCGCCGCGCGCCACGGCGCGCACCAGCACTTCGCGAATCGCCGCGTGCAGGCGCGCCGCGCGCGCCCGGCCGAGGCGGTTCGCCCGCACGGTCGGCCGGATCCCGGCCAGGAACAAGGCCTCGCAGGCATAGATGTTGCCGACTCCGACCACCACGTCGCCGGCCAGCAGCACCTGCTTGATGGCGCTGCGGCGCAACGCGAGCGCGCGGGCAAACGACGCCGGCTCGAACTGATCCGACAGCGGTTCCACACCCAGGCCGGCGAGCAGCTTGCGCGCCGGCGGCGCCGCTTCATCGGCGGCATGGACGACCGCGCCGAAGCGGCGCGGATCGCGCAGGCGCAGCACCCCGTGACTGGTCTGCAGTTCGAAATGGTCATGCGCTCCGCGTTCGGGCAGACGCTCGGCGAACACCAGCCGGCCCGACATGCCCAGATGCAGCAGCAGCAAGCCCTGCGAGAGGTCGAGCAACAGGTACTTGCCACGCCTGCGCACCTGCAGCACGCTACGCCCGCGCAACTCGGCCGGATCGCAGCCCAGCGGCCAGCGCAGCGGCTTGCCGAGCCACGCGTCCAGGATGCGCGCACCCTCGATGCGCGACGCGAAGCTCCGCCGCGTGACCTCGACTTCGGGCAGTTCAGGCATGGGACATCGGTGGATGGGACGGTCGCCGACAGCGCCTTGGATTATTATGGCCCGATGAAGTCGACCCACCGCTGCGCCGCCCTCGTGCTGCTGGCCGCGATACTGTTCGGGCAGCCGGTCGGTGCCCAGCAGGCTGCCCCGGGCCCGGCAACCGTGCCGGATTCAGGCCTCTCGGCGGATCTGTTCTACCAGTTGCTGCTCGGCGAACTCAACGCCATCGGCGGAGAGCCGGGCGCCGGCTTTTCCATCATCCTGGACGCAGCACGCAAGACGGGCGACGCACGACTGTACAAGCGCGCCACCGAGATCGCCCTGCAGAGCCGCTCCGGTGAGTCCGCGCTGCAGGCGGCTCGCGCCTGGCGCACCGCTGTGCCGCAATCGCGCGAGGCGAACCGCTACCTGCTGCAGATCCTCATCGGGCTCAATCGCGTCGGCGAAACGCTCGATCCGCTCAAGCGTGAGCTGTCGCTGGCGCCCGCCGCAGAGCGTGAAACGACGATCAACCAGGTGCCGGTGTATTACACGCGCGCCACCGACAAGGCCGCGGCCGCCGCGGTCGTCGAGCAGGCGCTGACGCAGTTCCTGGAGGATGCCACCCTGGGTCCGGCGGCGTGGACCAGCGTCGGGCGCATGCGCGCCACGGCGAAAGACA
>JBDHRZ010000409.1:0-3138 GCA_039807845.1 Rhodoferax sp. | reverse complement strand
TGCGCGAGCTGCTCTCCAAGTTCGACCATGTCGTGGTCGACACCCCCGCCGGCTGCTACGGCAGCGACAGCGCCGTCATCGCCGCGCGCTGCGGCGCGGCGCTGGTGATGGCGCGCAAGGATCGCGGGCGCGTCGCCTCGCTGCAAGACCTCGTCGCCAACCTGGCCGAGACGCCGGCGGTGGTGGTGGGGGTGGTCTACAACGAGTTCTGAGCGAGGCCGGAGTGCCGAACGCCGGCTCCGCTGGCGCACCCGGGACGCGCAGCGCCATCGTTCCCCCGGGAGTCGACTGGTGGGTGCTCGCGCCGTTGCTCGTCGGCTTCGCTGCGCTTTACCTGCCGACCTACTGGCTGCTCGTGCAGCGCGTCTGGCCGAGCGACGAACAGGGCCACGGTCCGATCATCCTGGCCGTCAGCTGGTGGCTGCTCTACGGCAAGCGCGAGGCGCTGGCCGCCTGCGTCGCGCGGCCGCGCATCCTGGCGGGCATCCTCGTCCTCGTGTTCGGGCTGGCGCTCTATGCCATCGGCCGCTCGCAGTCCATCCTCCTGTTCGAGGTCTCGTCGCAGATCGTGGTGCTGTGCGCTCTGCTGCTGCTGTTTCTCGGTGTCGCAGCGTTGCGCATCGTCTGGTTTCCGCTCCTCTTCCTCCTCTTCATGGTGCCCCTGCCGGCCACGCTCGTGATCGCGGTGACGATGCCGCTCAAGGCGGCCGTCTCCTCGGTGGCAGCAGCCATCATGTACGCAATGGGCTACCCGATCGGCCGCAGCGGCGTCGTGCTGACGGTGGGCCCGTACCAGTTGCTGGTGGCCGACGCCTGCGCCGGGCTCAACAGCATGTTCACGCTCGAGGCGCTGGGCCTGCTTTACATGAACCTGATGCGCTACACCTCGGTGCCGCGCAACGTCGCGCTCGCGCTGCTGATCATCCCCATCGCGTTCTGCGCCAACATCATCCGCGTCATCATCCTCGTGCTCGTCACCTACCACTTCGGCGACGAAGCAGGGCAGGGCTTCGTCCATGGCTTTGCCGGAATGGTGCTCTTCCTGGTCGCGCTGGCGCTGATCCTCGCCGTCGACCGCGTGCTTCGCTGGGTATTGCCCGGCGGCTCCGGCCCGGCCGCGCAGCAACGGGGCGCCGCATGACCCTGAACGCACGCCGCCGGGCGGCGATCGGCGCCTTCGCCGGCATGGCCGCCACGGCCGTGTTCGCCGAGTGGCTGCGGCCGACGGTCAAGGTCTCCGACCGGCATCCCGACTTCAAGCTCGAACAGCTCTTTCCGCGCCGCTTCGCCGGCTGGCGCGTCGACGACAGCATCCCGGTCGTCGTGCCCCCGCCCGACCAGCAGGCCTTGCTCGACAAGATCTACAACCAGACCCTCGCCCGCACCTACGTCAACGCCAAGGGACAGCGCGTCATGCTCTCGGTGGCGTACGGCGGCGACCAGTCCGACAGCCTCACGGTGCATGTTCCCGACGTGTGCTACGTCGCCCAGGGCTTCAAGCTCACCGAAGCGCGCGCATCGACGCTCGCAGTGCCCGGCGGCCGCATTCCCGTGCGCCACCTGATGATGACGATGGGCGCGCGCAAGGAGCCCGTCACCTACTGGGTGCTGATGGGCGACCAGGCGACGGTATCCAACACCGAGCGGCGCCTCGTTTCCATCCGCTACGGACTGCAGCGCCTGATCCCCGAGGGGATGCTGGTGCGCGTCTCGACCATTGACCCCGACATGGAAGAGGGTGTCGCCCTCAACCTTGCGTTCATCGCCGACTTGCTCAACGCCATCCCGCCGGCGGACCGCGTGCGCGTCATCGGTCAACACCTGGCCGGCCCGCGCGGCGGCTGACCGCACCCTGCTCGAAATGCCCACCCCACCGAGTGCCAGCGTCGCATCGCCTTCGGCCGGCAGCCTGGGAGGCAGGGCACTGCGTGCCCTCGGCTGGGGCTACGGCGGCACGGCCATCCGCCTCGCGCTGCAGCTCGCGGCCCAGGCCGTGCTCGCGCGGCTGCTCGGGGCGGAACCCTTCGGCGTATTTGCCGCGCTCATGCTGCTGTCGGCCGCCGCGGTGCTGGCCTCGGACTGGGTGAGTGCGGCGCTGATCCGTGCCGAGCACATCGAGCCCGAGCTGCTCGGCTTCGCCTTCACCTGCCAGCTCGGCAGCTCCCTGCTCGTGGGCGCCCTGGTGCTGGCCGCGCTGCCGCTCTACCTCTACCTCTTCCCCGGCGTGCATGGCCTGCCGGTCGCGGTTGTGCTGATGGCCTTGGGTTGTTCGCTCACCGGGCTGGCGGGCGTGTCGATGTCGCTGCTGCGCAGGGAACTGGCCTTTCGCGAAATCCAGGCGGCCCAGGTGCTGGGCTACGCGATCGGCTACGGTCTGGTGGCCATCCCGATGGCGATGAGCAGCGCGCATCCGGCCCTCGTGCTGCCTGCCGCGTGGTGCGTGCAGTCGCTGGTGACGAGCACGCTGCTGTATCGTGCATCGCCCCATCCGCTGCGCCTGCGCTTTCGCCACCGTGAGCAGTGGCCGTTCATGCGCTTCAGCCTGCAGATCGCATTCGGCAATCTGGCCAACTGGTTCGCAGGTTCGGCCGACAAGCTCATCGTCGCACAGGCATGCCCGCCGGCCATCATCGGCCACTACAACGTCACGATGAACCTGCTGATGACCCCGGTCACCCAATTGACCACCACGGTGAACACGATCGCGTTCTCGGTGTCGCCGCGCCAGGACGAACGGGCGCGCGGCCCGGCGGCGCTCGCCTACATCGGCTTGACGGCCTGGGTCGCGGCATTGCTCTACGCGGCCCTTGCAAGCTTTCCGGCGAGTCTCGTGACCGCAATCTACGGTGAGCGCTGGCATGGTGCAGCGGTCTTCGTCGAGCCGTTTGCCGTCGTTGCCGTCGCCGTCGCGGTCGGCGCCGCGGCGAACTCCATCCTCACCGCGGCCGGCGAGGCCGGGCGCTCGGCGCTGGTGCAGATGATCGGTGCCGCTGCCGTCTTCGGGGTCTTCATCGCGCTCGCACGCAGCGAGCTCGACGTGGCTGTCGCCTGCATGGCCGGGGTGTTCGTCGTGCGCGCGGTGGTCCTGAGCTTCTTCGCCGCCCGGCGCTTCGATCCCAGCCTGCTTCGGCTCGCCGG
>JBDHRZ010000408.1:0-3142 GCA_039807845.1 Rhodoferax sp. | reverse complement strand
CCGATGCGCCTCAACCGGTACTTGCTCATTGCGCAGCCCGCGAAAACATCCTTCACGCCCCATCTCGTTCGGTTGCACGGTCGTGACAGCGGCCACCGGCCGGCGCTTGCGGCACGGACACGACGCCGTCGCACCCATCCCCTGGCGCAGTGTTTCAACCAGTACCAGCCAGTGTCGGGCACTGCAAGCCAGTGCAACACTGCATTCTCACCACCGATGTTCGCACATGGCAAGCGCCCTTACTGCGAAGGACCGGTGGAACGGTGTTTCGGCACGAAACGCGCGAGGGCACGGCCGGCATGCACGCTGCCGGCGGCGGCGGTTCCCGGTCCGCTCAGGATGCCGGCGGCGACGCGTCCGGCGGTGACTGGGCACCCGGACGGGTCAGCGTGCCCGGCGTGCCCGGCGTGCCGGCGAGGCGCTGGCGAAAGAGCGCGAGGCGCGC
This sequence comes from Rhodoferax sp., assembly GCA_039807845.1. GTDB lineage: Bacteria > Pseudomonadota > Gammaproteobacteria > Burkholderiales > Burkholderiaceae_C > CAISIP01. The sequence goes on along the minus strand of JBDHRZ010000408.1, from coordinate 2,697 downwards.
CAGCAGCACGGTGGTGACCGGCACCGTGACGACCAGCAGGATCGGGATCAGCAATGGGTGCAGCACGGGCCAGCCGGCGCGCACGGAAAAATACAGCACGCCGGCGACCGCCACGCACCAACTGCCCAGCGTATAAGCCAGGGCTGGCGGATGCATGCGCAGGAAGAAGCCGGGAAGGCGCAGGAAACCGAACGCGGACAACAGCACGAACACGCCGCTGAACACCAGCAGCAAGGCGACGAACGCCTCGGACCAGGCCTGCAGGCTCACTCGATCACCTCCCCACGCAGGATGAACTTGGCCAGCGCCGCCGAGCCCAGGAAGCCAAACAGCGCAATCAGCAACGCGATCTCGAAATAGCGCTCGTTGCCGAACCGGATACCGAGCACCAGCAGCACCAGCATGGCGTGCAGGTAGAGCAGGTCGAGTGCGAACACGCGGTCTTGCGCGCGCGGACCCCGTACCAGGCGCACCAGCACCAGCACCGAAGCGACGGCGTAGCAGGCCAGTGCGAACGTGACCGCATGCGCGAGCAGGGCCGTCATTCGAAGATCTCGCGCAACGGCCGTTCGTAGCGCGCCTTGAAACGCGCCACGAACGCCGGTTCATCGCCGACGTGCCAGACGTGCAGCAGCATGGCGCTGCGGTCCAGCGCCAGTTCCGACCAGACGGTGCCAGGCACGATCGTCGTCACCATGGCGAGCACGGCCAGCCCGACCGGATCACGCAACTCCAGCGGTATGACGACGAAGCCGGCGCCGGGCTGCCGGGTGCCCCGGCGCAGCAGGCCCCAGGCGACCTCGAGGTTCGACGCGACGACATCGTGCACCACGGTCGCGACGAAGCGCAGCAGCGCGCCAACCCGCAGCGGCGGCAACGCCGGCGCGCGCAGTCCGGTGAAGACGTGCGGCATGGCCAGCGCCAGCACGACACCGGTCACCACCTGCGCGACGCCGGCCCGACGGGCCAGCAGCAGCCAGACGACCAGCAGCACCAGCGACAAGCCCGGAGACGGCAGCACGGTGCGCAGCCACTTCATGGTGCTGCCCCCCCTGCGCTCCCCGCACCGGGGCGCGCCTGCGCACCGCGCACGGCATCGATGTACGAACCGGGCGCGTGCAGGTCGCGCGCGGTGGCCAGCGTATAGCGCAGGGCCGGTTCGGCAAACACGGTGAGGCCCAGGCTCGCGAGCAGCAGCACCAGCAGTGCGCTGCCCTCGGCCACCTTCACGTGCGGGGCGAACCGGCCACCGCCGGACCAGAAGTGGCGAATGCCGGCGCGCACCAGCGCAATGGTGGCAAACAGCCCGGAGCCAACGACCAGGCCGATCAGCAGCCAGGCAGCACCGGACGCCGACCCACCGAGGCCACCGGCGCCAGCCGACGCCAGTGGCAACAACGCCGTCAGCAACGCCGCCTTGGACAGGAACCCGGCCAGCGGCGGCAAGCCTGCGACGAGCAGCGCGCAAACGAGATACGCCAACGCCAGCACCGTCACCGACACCGGGAGCGCGCGCCCGACCAGCGGCAGCGCATCGTCGTCGAGGTTGTCGTCCTCGCCGGGAGCGAGCCGCACCGGCGCGGCCGGCGGCTGGCCGTCCAAACGCATGCGCCCGACCAGATCGACGAACAGGAACAGCGCGCCGGCCGCCAGCGTCGCGCTGACCAGGTAGAACAGCGCGGCCGAACCCGCGGCGTTCGATCCGACCGTGAAGACGGCCAGCAGCGTGCCACTGGAGACGAGAACCGAATAGGCGGCGATGCGCTCGAGCCGGATGGAACCCAGCACGCCCACGGCACCGAAACACAGCGTCGACACTCCCGCTGCCAGCAGCACGGGCGCGCCGAACGCCACGCCGGCAGCACCCGCGAGCGGGAACAGCAGCGACCACAGCCGCAGCACCGCGTACAAGCCGACCTTGGTCAGCACGACGAACAGCGCCGCGACCGGCACGCTGGCGGTGGTATAGGCGGGAACCAGCCAGCCGTTGAGCGGCCAGACCGCCGCCTTGATCAGGAAGGCCATGGCAAAGATCGCCACGCCCGCGTACAGCAAGCCGCGGTCGGACGCCGGCACGCCGGCCATCCTGGCCGCGACATCGGCCATCGAGAGGCTGCCCATCACGCCGTAGATCACCGCCAGGCCGATCAGGAACAGCGCAGAGGCGAGCAGGTTCACCGCGATGTAGTGCAGCCCGGCGCGCACCCGGGCCTGGCCCGAGCCGTGCAACTGCAGGCCGTAGGAGGCGGCAAGCATGACTTCGAAGAAAACGAACAGGTTGAACAGGTCGCCGGTCAGGAACGCGCCGTTGACGCCCATCAGCAGGATCTGGAACAAGGGGTAGAAGTGCGCGCCGGCCCGGTCCCAGCCCGCCGAGGCGTACAGCGCGGCGCCCAGCGCGACCACGCCCGTCACGACCAGCAGCAGCACCGACAACCGGTCCGCCACCAGGGTGATGCCATACGGGACCGGCCAGTTGGCGGTGAGGTAGACGAGCACGGCGCCGGCGTCCGTGGCGGCACGCACACGCCAGAATATGACGCCTGCCACCGCCAGCCCTGCGAGCGTGGCCGCCAGGTTGGCCAGCGCGGCGAGCCGACGCCACGACTCGCCCAGCAACAGCAGCACGGCCGCAGCGGCCAGCGGCAGCGCGACGGGGGCGATCACCAGCGGCCCGGCGGCGCTCATGACTCGCCC
>JBDHRZ010000407.1:0-3157 GCA_039807845.1 Rhodoferax sp. | reverse complement strand
ACCGTGCCCTCGGGGTCGTCGATCAGCACCAGGATGTGCGGCAGCTCGAGCGCCGCATCGCGCAGCGCCTCGATGCGCGGCGCCAGCCGCTCGACGATCGTGCCCTCGGTCGGGCGCACCAGGCTGGTCGAACTGGCGGCATAGTCGTAGTGCTCGAGGTCGATCTCGAGCATCAACCCGCGACGCGTGCGCCCGCCCACGGTGCGCTCGACGTAGACCGCGCCGTCGTGCGGCACCAGCACGCCATCGTCCAGATACTGACGCATCGCCTGCTGAATCGCGCCGATGCGCCCTCGCGCATCGGCCGCGCCCAGATGGACCTCGGGCAGGATCAGGCGCAGCGTCGAGGGCGCAGCGCCCACCTCGGCCTCGACGCGCCGCCAGTATTCCGGCTCGGAGGTGTACTGGTCACACGCCACCACTGCCCACTTGCGCAGGTCGAGGCCGGGTCGCGGCAGGAGCACGTGCGGCAGGCGAAAACCCTTGTGTTCGGTCATGCTGGTTACAGGTCGATCGCAAAAGCTGCGATGGTAGCGGGAGCGGCGCTCTCACCTGTGTTCGGTCACCCATCACCACCGCTGCGCCATCGTCAGCCCGGCGCCGGAGGCTCAGACCGAATTGCCTGCCATGGCGCCCGGTCCGGGCGACGGGCGGTTACAGGGCAAACAAGGGCCAGGTGGCCTGACTCAGGATGCTCGACGGATTCGTCCAGTCCAGGATGATGTCGAAGTGGTTGCGTGCCGCAACGTCGAACACCGAAACCGGGCTGCCCTGGGCCGCGCATGCGCGGGCGTAGAGCCAGGACTGGCACTTGAACTCCGCCGTGTCCTGCTCGGCCACCGCCACGCACAACCGGCAGCCCGGGTCGGGCAGGTCGTGCAGCGGGCTGAGCGCTCGGGCGGCCTGCACATCCAGCTGCAACCAGGCGTTGGGCTCGGTGGCCTGTACCGGCTCGAGATCGTAGAGCCCGCTGACCAGCACCGCGCCGCGCACCGCTATGGGCGGCAGGCCCAGGGCGCGCTGCGCGGTGGGCGAGAGCATCATCGCGGCCAGGTGAGCACCGGCCGAGCTGCCGCCCAGCACCATGCGGCCGGTATCGACGCCGTGGTCTGCGCCATGGCGGTAGAGCCAGCCCAGCGCCCGCCGGCATTGGGCCACCATCGCATCGAGTCGCGCCGCCGGCGCCAGCGCGTAATTGATGGCCGCGACCGCGATGCCGCGTTCGGTGAAGCAGCGCGCCATGAACACGGAGTCTTCCTTGTCCAGCGCGCGCCAGTAGCCTCCATGCACGAAAACAAACAATGGCGCATCGCGGCGACCAGGCACAGGAAACAGGTCCAGACGCTCTGCAGGCGCCGGCCCGTAGACGATGTCGCGCACATGGGGCAGTGCGTACATCGGCGTGGACGACTGCCGGTAGGCGCGCAGCAATGTGTCCACGTCTGGCACGGTGGCGCGCGCGTTGTACGCCTTCGCCAGGGCCTGTGGGTCCAGACGGCGCCAGCGGTCGGCCTGCACTTCAGGGATCTGGTTCATACGCCCAGCATCTCGCGCAGCAACTGCGGCTGGCTGCGCAGGCTCCCGGTGTTGCCCTGCCAGACGGTGCGGCCTTTTTCGAGGATGAAATGGGTGTCGGCGAATCGCATCAGGGGACCGATGTTCTTGTCGATCACCAGCACCGAGATGCCGGTGTTGCGCAAGGATTCCAGGCAATGCCAGATTTCGGCACGTACCAGGGGCGCCAGGCCTTCGGTTGCTTCGTCCAGGATCAGCAGGCGGGGATTGGTCATCAGCGCGCGGCCAATGGCCAGCATCTGCTGTTCACCCCCCGAGAGGTTGGCCCCCAGATTGCCGGCCCGCTCACGCAGGCGCGGAATCAGGCCGTACACGCGCTCGAGCGTCCACGGATCCTTGCGGCCCAGCCGGTTGTGCGCGGTGGCCACCAGGTTTTCGTAGACCGTCAGGTTGGGAAAGACCTGGCGCTGTTCTGGCACCAGACCCACTCCCAGACGCGCGATCTTGTACGAGGGCAGGCGCGTGATGTCCCGGCCGGCGAAAGTGATGCGGCCCGCCCGGGCACCGCGAATGCCCGTCGCCGCGCACACGGTCGTGGTCTTGCCCATGCCGTTGCGCCCCAGCAGCGTGGCAAATTCACCTTCGGCGACGCTCAGTGAGACACCAAACAGAGCCTGCGCGTCACCGTAGCAGACTTCGATGTCTTTGATTTCGAGCAGTGCGTTCATGGCAGCTCAGACAAGGAAGCTCTCGCTGCCGAGGTAGGCGGTGCGCAGGTCGGCGTTGTCGCGGATTTCATCCGGTGTGCCGCTGGCGATGATGCGACCATAGACCAGCACCGAAATGCGGTCAGCCAGCGAGAACACCGCTTCCATGTCATGTTCCACGAGCAGGATCGTGTAGCGTCCCTTGAGTGTTCGAAGCAACTCCACGACCCTGCCTGATTCCTGGTGGCTCATGCCGGCCATCGGTTCATCCAGCAGCAACAGCTTTGGTTCGGCCACCAGCACCATGGCCAGTTCGAGCTGTCGCCGTTCGCCATGCGCCAGTTCGCTCACGCGGGTGTGCAGACGGTGCGCAAGCCCGGTCTGGTCGATGGTGCGCCGGGCAGGTTCCACCAGCGCGGCCTGATCCAGGACCGGTGTCCAGCAGCCCAGGCTGGAGCCGCAATGCGCCTGGCGAGCGAGGACGACGTTCGCCAGCACGGTGAATTCGGACAATACCGAGGTGATCTGGTAGGAGCGTGCCAGCCCGCGCAGGGCCCGTTTCGCCGTGGGCCAGCGGGTCATGTCGTCGCCGTCGAATTCGATGCGGCCTTCGCCGGGAAAAACCTCGCCCCCGAGTTGGGCGATCAGTGTGCTCTTGCCGGCGCCGTTCGGACCGATGATGGCGTGCAGTTCGCCCGGCTGCAGGGCCAGCGACAGATGGTCAGTGGCCAGCAAGCCACCGTAACGCTTGACCAGTCCGGTCACGTGCAGTGACGCGCCGCTCATGAAGCGGCTCCCATACGGGCGCGGCGTTCTCGCCGGTCATCGAAGTCGAGCAAGTAGCCGTACAGGCCGCGTGTGGCGGTGAGCACCACGAGCACGATCAGCAGCCCCAGGATCAGCATCCAGTGCTCGGTCATGGCCTTGAGGACTTC
>JBDHRZ010000406.1:0-3164 GCA_039807845.1 Rhodoferax sp. | reverse complement strand
ATCAACGGGCCGGCGCAGACACTGGCGGCCGCGGGTACGCCCGGAGCCGGCGCGCAGGGCGGCGCCGCCGCCGGCGGCAAGCGCGAGTCGACCATCAACTACGAGGTCGACAAGACGGTGCGGGTCGTGCGCGGCAGCACCGGACAGGTCCGGCGCCTGAGCGCCGCGGTGGTGGTGAACCACCAGTCGACGACCGACGACAAGGGCAAGGTGCAAAGCGTGGCGCTGACGGCCGAGCAGATCGACAAGATGACGGCGCTGGTGCGCGAGACGATCGGCTACAACAAGGAGCGCGGCGATTCGGTGAACCTGGTGAACGCGCCGTTTGCCGTCGACAAGGTCGTGCAGACCAGTCTGCCGCTGTGGCAGCAGCCGCAGGTGCACGATCTGGTGCGTGAACTGGCGTGGCCGATCGGTGCCGTGTTGCTGGCCGCGCTGGTGTTGCTCGGTCTGGTGCGGCCGAGCCTGAAGGCGATGGCGAAGGTGCCCGAGGCGCCGCCGGCGCAGGAGCCGGCGCAGCTCGACGCGTTGGTCGCCGACGAGGCCGACCGTCCGCCCTTGCTCACGCATGCTCCCGGTCAGGCAGAGCCGGCGCCGAGCGAGGCGCAACTGCGCCTGGAAGAAGCACGCCGGCTGGCGCGCGAGAATCCGGTGGCGGTGGCCAACATCGTCAAGGACTGGATCGGCAGCGAGGCGCCGGCCTGAGTTGGTGACGACATGACGCACAAACGCTGACCCGGTGCGGACCGACCCGATGACGATCGATCATGGCTGAGGATGGACTGCAGGATGCGGCGGTATTGCTGATGTCGCTCGGCGAAGCCGAGGCGGCCGAGGTGTTCAAGCATCTGTCGCCCAAGGAGGTGCAAAAACTCGGCGAGGCGATCGCCCGCACCAAGGGCATCACGCGCGATCGCGTCGACGGCGTGATCGAGAAATTCACGCAGGTCGCTGCGTCCCAGAGCCTGCTGGTGGCCGACTCCGGCGACTACGTGCGCAACGTGCTCAAGCGCGCCCTGGGCGACGACAAGGCCACCTTGCTGATCGACCGTATCCTGCAGGGCGGCGACGTCTCGGGCATCGAGAGCCTGAAATGGATGGACGCCCTGTCGGTCGCCGAACTGCTGCGCAGCGAACACCCGCAGATCGTCGCCGCCATCATGGTGCACCTGGACGTCGACCACGCGGCCGAGATCCTCAAGCTGTTCAACGAACGCCAGCGCAACGAGGTGATGCTGCGCGTGGCGACCATGGAGGGCATCCAGCCGACCGCGCTCAAGGACCTCAACGAGGTGTTGTTCCACGTCCTGCAGGGCACGGACAAGGTGCGCAAGTCGTCGCTCGGGGGCGTCAAGGCGGCGGCGGAGATGATCAACCTCATGGGAGCCAACCTCGAGGGCACGGTGATCGAATCGATCCGTGGCCACGATCCGGACCTGGCGCAGCGGATCATGGACAAGATGTTCGTGTTCGACGACCTGATCAAGCTCGACAACAAGGCGATCCAGACCGTGCTGAAGGAAGTCTCCTCCGACGTGCTGATTGCCGCGCTCAAGGGCGCGCAACCCGAACTCAAGGACAAGATCCTGTCCAACATGTCTTCGCGTGCGGCACAGGCGCTGCGCGAGGACCTGGAGTCGCGCGGGCCGATGCGGCTGTCCGAAGTCGAGGCGCAGCAGAAGGACATCCTGAAGACGGTGCGCCGCCTGGCCGACGAGGGCCAGATCGTGGTGGGAGGCGGCGGTGCAGAAGACACGATGGTCTGAGCCATCGGGGCGCATGCACTCGCTCTCGCGCTTCATCCCGGGCGAGGAGATCGATGCGGTCTCGCGCTGGCAGTTCGGCGACGTCGACGAAGACCTGCTGCAGCGCCAGGCGCAGGCCCAGGCGCGCCTGCTCGCGCAGGCGCAGGCGGAACAGGCCGAGCGTGACGCCCGGCGCGAGCAGGAGGTGCACCAGCAGGGCTATGCGGAGGGCTTCGAGCAGGGCCGGGCCGCGGCCATGCTGGAGGCCCAGCGCCAGCACCAGCAATACGTCGAGCAACAGGGGCTGGCGTCGGCGCGCCAGTTCGGTCGACTGCTTGCGGCGGCGCGCGAGCAACTCACGCTGTCCGAGCAGGTGATGGCGCACGGCGTGCTGGAGCTTGCCTGCACGCTGGCGCGCCAGGTGCTGCGCCACGAGTTGACGGTCAACCCGAACGCGCTGCAGCCGGTGATCCGCGAGGGGCTGCAGATGCTGGCCGACGACAGCAAGGCGGCGCTGGTGCGCCTGCACCCGCTCGACCTGGAAGTGCTGCACGACGTGCTGCAGGACGAATTCGCCGCGCTCTCGCTCACGCTGGTGGCCGACGCCGCGATCGAGCAGGCCGGCGGCCGCATCGCCTCGGCCGGCGCGGTGATCGACGCCGAATTGCCGAGCCGCTGGCGCCGTGCCATCGCCCGGCTGGGCCTGCAGGTGCAGTGGGATGAGTGAAGCGGTGATGTCTATGGCCGCAGGCCCGGAAGAGGCCCCGGCCGACGCGCCGGCCGCCTGGCGCCAGTTGCTCGACGAAGCCAGCGCGCGCATGCGGGTCGGGACCAGCCTGGAGCGCCAGGGGACCTTGACGCGCCTGACCGGACTCGTGCTGCAGGCCAGCGGCTTGCGCGTGCCGGTGGGCAGCCAGTGCCTCATCCAGGCCGCGCCATCGGTCTCGGTGCTCGCCGAGGTGGTGGGCTTTTCCGATCGGCGCGCCTACCTGATGCCCGCCGGGGACGTGCAGGGCCTCTCCAGCGGCGCCATCGTGGCGCCGGCCGAGGTCGTCGTGGCACCGCCGCAGCTCGGCCAGGCGGCGCCGCTGTCGTCCGAACTCGACGCCGGCTTGCTGCGCCTGCCGCTGGGCGATGGCCTGCTGGGCCGCGTCGTCGATGCCCAGGGCGGCCCGATGGATCGCAACGGGCCGCTGGCCGACGTGCTGCCCCGGATCCTGGAGCGCCAGCCGATCAATGCGATGGATCGTGCCCCGGTGCGCGAGGTGCTCGACACCGGCGTGCGCGCGATCAACGCACTGCTGACCGTCGGCCGCGGCCAGCGCATCGGCCTGTTCTCCGGCTCGGGCGTCGGCAAGAGCGTGTTGCTCGGGATGATGGCGCGCTACACCAGCGCGGACGTGATCGTGGTCGGCCTGA
>JBDHRZ010000405.1:0-3164 GCA_039807845.1 Rhodoferax sp. | reverse complement strand
GCCGGGGCCGGGCGCCGCGTCTACCCGGGCTTCCTGCAATACGCCGGCTTCGTGGCGATGAATCCGGACAACCACGCGCGCAGCCACTACGACTATTTCCAGGACCTCGTCAAGGGTGACGACACCAACACCGAGGCGCATCGCAAGTTCTACGACGAATACAACGCGGTGCTGGACATGGATGCGAATTACTATCTGGAGACGATCAGGGTGGTGTTCCAGGATTTCCGGCTGCCGTTGGGAACCTGGGACGTGAAGTCGCCGCAGGGCGAACTCGAGCGGGTACGGCCGCAGGACATCCGCCACACGGGACTGCTCTCCGTCGAGGGCGAACTCGACGACATCTCCGGCTCCGGCCAGACCGAAGCGCTGCATGCGCTGTGCACCGGGGTGCCAGAAGGCCACCACCAGCATTTCGTGGTGAAGGGCGCCGGCCACTATGGGATTTTCTCGGGACGGCGCTGGCGCGAGTACGTCTATCCGCGCATCAAGTCCTTCATCCTGCAGTACCACCAGCCGCCGGCGGCCAATCCGCCCTCCCCGCCCACTTCGCCCGTTGCTGCGCGCGACGACGCGACGATCGTGGCGAACGCCACAACGGCCGCCGCAGGCAAAGGCCGCGGCAGGAAGACGGGTCGAGCGGCCACCGCCCTCGGACAAGTGAGCGGCGATCGGGGCGAAGCCGACCACGCAGCCTGAACCGGTCGCGGCCCCTGCCGGCGGCAATGCGTCGCGCGTCTGGCCGTCTTGCGACTCGCCACCAGCACCAAACAATGCGAAACGCTGCACCCGAGTCCAGACGGCTCCCCACGGGCACCAGACTGTGCCAGACCCCGCATCCGCACGGCTGATCCTCGACGCCCTGCCCCAGACGCAGTGCACGCGCTGCGGCTATCCGGACTGTGCGGCGTACGCACAGGCGATCGCCGATGGCAGCGCCGGGATCGACCAGTGTCCACCGGGCGGGGCGCAGGGCATCGCCCGGCTGGCGGCCATCACCGGGCGCCCTGCCACAGCGCTGAATCCGCTGCACGGGGCGGAGACTCCCCGCGCAGTGGCAGTCATCGACGAGGACTGGTGCATCGGCTGCACCCTGTGCATCAAGGCGTGCCCCACCGACGCGATCATCGGCAGCAACAAGTGGATGCACACCGTGATCGAGCCCTTCTGCACCGGCTGCGCGCTGTGCGTCCCGGCGTGTCCGGTGGACTGCATCGCGCTCGAGGTCGTGAGCGGCACGGCCAGCGGCTGGGATGCCTGGTCCGACGCGCTGGCGGCGCAGGCGCGGCAACGCTACGAACGTCGCCGCAGGCGTGCGGGGCCACCACAAGCTTTCCCCGAGCACACCGACGGCACCGACATCGACGCCGCGCAGGCGGCTACCGCGCAGGATCGCCGCCGCGAGATGGTCGCGCAGGCGCTTGCCAAGGTGCGCACACTCCGCCAGCCATGAACTGCGCGCAGTACGCCTGCCCATGCGCGCAGCACGCCATGACGGCCCAGCGCGCGAGGGTCAGCGAAACGCCTGATTGAGCTGCGCGAGCGCCGCCACGCCAGGACACAGGCGATCGGCACCGAGGCTGTTGAGCGGCTCGACGCTGGTGCCGAGCGCGGCGTGCAGGTCGCTGGCCGCGTGGTCCACGTACAGCAGGCCGGTCACCACCTCACCGATCGCCTGATGGGTCTGCACGTGATTCATCGCCGCCAGCCGATCGGTCGGATCGAAATCGGCCTGGAGCTTGCGCAGCCGCATGATGCTGCCGTCGGCCTGCGGCAGTTCGATCACCCCGCCGGGCGGGATCTCCCCGGTGATCGGCTTGGCGGGATCGATGAAGTCGATCCGGCTCACGGCCTGGTTGTGCTCGCGCACGTAGTCGTAGCTCTTGGTGCTGCCCGCGTGGTTGTTGAACGCCACGCACGGGCTCACCACGTCGATGAAGGCCGCCCCACCGTGTCCGATCGCGCCCTTGATGATCGGCACCAGTTGCTGCTTGTCGCCGGAGAAACTGCGCGCCACGTAGGTCGCGCCCAGTTGCAGCGCCAGCGCCACCAGGTCGATCGCGTTGTCGCTGTTGAGCACGCCCTTCTTGCTGCGCGAACCGCGGTCGGCGGTGGCGGAGAACTGGCCCTTCGTGAGCCCATAGACGCCGTTGTTCTCCACGATGTAGACCATGCGTACGCCACGGCGCATGCTGTGCGCGAACTGGCCCAGCCCGATCGAGGCGGAATCGCCATCACCCGAAACACCAAGGTACAGCAGGTCCCGATTTGCCAGGTTGGCACCGGTGAGCACGGACGGCATGCGCCCATGCACGGTGTTGAAGCCGTGGGAAGCGCCCAGGAAATAGTCCGGCGTCTTGGAACTGCAACCGATCCCCGAGAGCTTGGCCACGCGGTGCGGTTCGATGTCCATCTCCCAGCAGGCCTGCACGATGGCGGCGGAGATCGAGTCGTGGCCGCAACCGGCGCACAAGGTCGAGACCTTGCCTTCGTAGTCGCGCCGGGTGTAGCCGACCTTGTTGGTGGTCAGCGACGGATGGTGGAACTTTGGTTTGGCGATGTAGGTCATGCAGCCTCCCTGTCTGGGGTAGCCGTGCGCGTGCCCTGCGGGACCGGACCAGGTGCCGCCGGCGCCGCGTGTTCGGAAATGCGTCGGATGATGAAGCGCGCCGTGATCGGCGTGCCGTCGAAATGCAGCACCGGGACCAGGCGCGCCGGGTCGACCTCCAGTTCGGTGACCAGCAACTGGCGCATCTGCGCATCGCGGTTCTGCTCGACCACGTACACCGTGCTGTGCTCGGCAATGAACTGGGCCACCGAATCCGGGAACGGGAACGCGCACAGGCGCAGCGCGTCCAGGTCCATGCCCTGTTCGGTCAGCACGTCCAGTGCCTCGAACATCGCCGGGCTGGTGGAGCCGAAGAAGATCACGCCCAACGCCGTCTTGCGCCGCGCCGCGCGCAGTTGCGGCGGCGGGACCAGCTTTGCCGCGGTCTTGAACTTCGTGAGCAGGCGCCGGACGTTGTACACGTAGTCCGGTCCACGCTCGGAGTAGCGGGCATACGGATCGCGCGTCGTGCCACGGGTGAAGTAGCTGCCCTTGGTGGCGTGCGTTCCGGGCAGCGTGCGCCAGGCAATGCCGTCGCCATCCACGTCCTTGTAGC
>JBDHRZ010000404.1:0-3175 GCA_039807845.1 Rhodoferax sp. | reverse complement strand
AGGTCAATCCCGAGGTCGAATCCCCGGCGCCGGACGATCTCGCCCCGGTCGGGACGATCGCCGCCATCCTGCGCTATGTCAGTACCGCCGAAGGCTCGCACCACCTGATCTGCCAGGGCCAGCAGCGCTTTCGGGTGCTCGAGTACCTGCCCGGCTACCCGTTCATCGTTGCGCGGGTGGCGCCGATGGCGTCGGCGCACGATGCGGCTGACAGCGACATCGAGGCGCGCCTGCTGCGTCTGCGCGCGCGCGCGATCGAAGTGCTCAAGCTGCTGCCGCAGGCGCCGCAGGAGATCGTGGAGGCGGTGCAGGCGATCGAGTCGGCGGAAGCGCTGACCGACATGGTGGCGGGCTACCTGGACGCCAAGCCGGCCGAGAAGCAGGAACTGCTGGAGCAGGTGGACCTGCGCCTGCGCATGGATCGGTTGCTCGAACTGATGGCGCACCGCATCGAGGTGATGCGCCTGTCGCACGAGATCGAGCAGCGTACCCGTGCCAGCATGGGCCAGCGCGAGCGCGAATACCTGCTGCGCGAGCAGATGAAGTCGATCCAGAAGGAACTCGGGGAGGACGACTCCGGCAATGCCGCCGAACTCGCCGAGTTGCGCAAGTCGATCGACGCTGCCGGCATGCCGGAAGAGGCGCACAAGCAGGCGCAGAAGGAACTCAAGCGGCTCGAGCGCATGTCCGACGCTTCGGGCGAATACTCCATGGTGCGCACCTACCTGGACTGGATGGTCGAACTTCCCTGGAAGGCGCCGGAGCCCGACGTGATCGACGTCGCGCAGGCCCGTGCGGTGCTCGATGCGGACCACTTCGGGCTGGAATCGGTGAAGAAGCGCATCCTGGAGTTCCTGGCGGTGCGCAAGCTCAATCCGGGCGGTCATGGCCCGATCCTGTGCCTGGTTGGCCCGCCGGGGGTGGGCAAGACTTCCCTCGGCCAGTCGATCGCACGCGCACTGGGACGCACCTTCGTGCGTGTGTCGCTCGGTGGCGTGCATGACGAGGCCGAGATCCGGGGCCATCGGCGCACCTACATCGGTGCTTTGCCGGGCAACGTCATCCAGGGTTTGCGCCGGGCGGGCACGCGCGGTTGCGTGATGATGCTCGACGAGATCGACAAGATGGGCAGCGGCATCCAGGGTGACCCGTCCGCGGCCTTGCTCGAGGTGCTCGACCCAGCGCAGAACAACAGCTTCCGGGACAACTATCTCGCGGTCCCGTTCGATCTTTCGCAGGTGATCTTCATCGCCACCGCGAACATGCTCGACACGGTTGCCGGGCCGTTGCGCGACCGGATGGAACTGCTGCAGCTCTCGGGCTATACGCGCGACGAGAAGCGCAGCATCGCGCACAAATACCTGGTGGCACGCCAGCGGCAGGAGGCCGGTCTGGCAGAGGGCCAGCTCGAGATCAGCGACGCCGCGCTCGACGCCATCGTGCGCGACTACACGCGCGAGGCAGGCGTGCGCAACCTGGAGCGCCAGATCGGCGCGGTCTGCCGGCGTGCGGCCTTGCGCATTGCGCAGGGTGAAGTGGAACAGGTGCGCGTCGATGCGGCGGATTTGGCAGACTTGCTCGGGCCGGTCAAGTTCGAGGACGAGGTGGCGCTGCGCGCCGGCATACCGGGGGTCGCGACCGGGCTGGCCTGGACGCCGGTGGGCGGCGACATCCTGTTCATCGAAGCCACCCGCACGAGCGGCAGCGGGCGGCTGATCCTGACCGGCCACCTGGGTGACGTGATGAAGGAGTCTGCCCAGGCGGCGCTGACCCTGCTCAAATCGCGCGCGGCCGCGATGGGGCTCGACCCGGCGGCGTTCGAGAAGACCGACGTGCATGTGCACGTGCCCGCCGGCGCGATCCCGAAGGACGGGCCGAGCGCCGGGGTCGCGATGTTCGTCGCGCTCGGCTCGCTGTTCCTCGACCGCAAGGTACGCAACGACACCGCAATGACCGGCGAGATCAGCCTGCGCGGCCTGGTGCTGCCGGTGGGCGGCATCAAGGAGAAGGTGCTCGCCGCGCTGGCGGCCGGGATTGTCCGAGTGCTGCTGCCCGCGCGCAACCGCAAGGATCTCGATGAACTGCCGGCAGCGAGCCGGGACAGGCTGGAGTTCGTCTTCCTGGACGATGTCGGCCAGGCGATGGACGCCGCGCTCGGGCCCGTGCCGGCCGGCGCGCCGGCGGCGGCGACGTGCTCGGCGCGCGCGGCGCGCGGCCGGCATGACGGTCGTGTTCGATCCGCTGCGGCTGGCCGAAGTCGCCTGGGATGTCGGCAGCGCGAACGCGCAGACGCCACTGGCGATCGAGCGGCGCCAGCGTGAGCGATTGACGGCCCTGCTCGATTCGCCCGGCGGCGTGCGCTGGCTGCAGGCCTGCATGCCGGGCCGCGAGGCGGACGGCGTCGTGCTGCAGGACCTGCCGGTGATGCACAAGCGCGAACGGATGGCGCACTTCGAGGACTGGGTTGCCGACCCGGCACTGCGCCTGCCGCAATTGCTGCAGTTCACCGCCGATCCGGCCAACATCGCGCGTGCGTTTCTTGGCCGTTACCACGTCTGGGTCAGTTCGGGGACCAGCGGCGAGCCGGCCTTGTTCGTGCAGGATGCCCGTACGATGGCTGTCTACGATGCCCTCGAGAGCCTGCGCCGCGCCACCCCCTCGCTGGCGATGGGGTGGCCGGATCTCGGCATGCTCGGCCAGCGGATCGCGTTCGTCGGTGCCACCAGCGGGCACTTCGCCAGCGTGGTGTCGATGGAGCGCTTGCGCCGGATCAACCCGTGGCTGGCCCACACCTTGTGCTGCTTCTCGATCGAGCAGCCGGTGAGCGAACTGTTGCAGGCCTTGAATGCCTTCGCGCCGTCCGTCATCGCCAGTTACCCCACGGCGGCCGCGATGCTGGCCGACGAGGCTGAGCGCGGGAACCTGCGGGTGCGTCTGCGCGAGGTGTGGACCGGCGGCGAGACGCTGGGCAGCGCGCAGCGTGCGCACATCGCCCAGGCACTCGCCTGCACCGTGCGCAACAGCTATGGCGCCTCTGAGTTCCTGCCGATCGGGTGGGAATGCGCGCATGGCAGCCTGCATGTGAATGCGGACTGGGTCATCCTCGAGCCGGTCGACCGTGACTACCGGCCGGTTGCGCCCGGTACCCTGTCGCACACCACCTTGTTGACCAACC
>JBDHRZ010000403.1:0-3181 GCA_039807845.1 Rhodoferax sp. | reverse complement strand
TCCTGGAGTACCTGGCCGTGCAGCAGCGCGTGGACAAGGTCAAGGCGCCGATCCTGTGCCTGGTCGGGCCGCCGGGCGTGGGCAAGACCTCTCTCGGTCAGTCGATCGCCAAGGCCACCGGGCGCAAGTACGTGCGCATGGCGCTCGGCGGCATGCGCGACGAAGCCGAGATCCGCGGGCACCGGCGCACCTACATCGGCGCCATGCCCGGCAAGGTGCTGCAAAGCCTGTCCAAGGTGGGCACGCGCAACCCGCTGTTCCTGCTCGACGAGATCGACAAGCTCGGGACGGACTTTCGCGGCGACCCGTCCAGCGCACTGCTCGAGGTGCTCGACCCGGAGCAGAATCACAAGTTCGGCGACCACTACGTGGAGGTCGATTTCGATTTGAGCGACGTGATGTTCGTCGCGACCTCCAACTCGATGAACATCCCGCCTGCGCTGCTCGACCGCATGGAGGTGATCCGCCTGTCGGGGTACACCGAGGACGAAAAGACCAGCATCGCCGTGCGCTACCTGCTGCCCAAGCAGCGCAAGAACAATGGCTTGAAGGACGGCGAACTGGAGATCGGCGAAGCCGCCGTGCGCGACATCGTGCGCTACTACACGCGCGAGGCCGGCGTGCGTGCGCTCGAGCGCGACCTGTCGAAGATTTGTCGCAAGGTCGTCAAGGCCCTGCAACTCAAGAAGATGGCCGCTCCGGTGGTCGTGACGCCAGACAACCTGAACGATTTTCTTGGCGTGCGCAAATACACCTACGGCCGGGCGGAGGACAACAACCAGGTTGGCCAGGTGGTCGGCCTGGCCTGGACCGAGGTCGGCGGCGACCTGCTGACGATCGAGGCCGCGGTGATGCCCGGCAAGGGCGTCATCACCCGCACCGGTTCGCTGGGCGATGTGATGAAGGAATCGGTCGAGGCTGCGCGCACGGTGGTGCGCAGCCGCGCGGCCCGACTCGGCATCGCGGACGAGGTGTTCGAGAAGAAGGACATCCACATCCATGTGCCCGATGGCGCGACGCCGAAGGACGGACCGAGCGCGGGCGCGGCGATGACGACGGCGTTCGTCTCGGCGCTGACCGGCATCGCCGTGCGCGGTGACGTGGCGATGACGGGTGAGATCACGCTGCGCGGCGAGGTGACGGCGATCGGCGGCCTGAAGGAAAAACTGCTCGCCGCCTTGCGCGGTGGCATCAAGAAGGTGCTGATCCCGGAAGAAAACGCGAAGGATCTGCAGGAGATCCCGGAGAACGTCAAGAGCGGACTCGAGATCGTGCCGGTGCGCTGGATCGACAAGGTACTCGAAGAGGCACTGGTGCGCATGCCCGATCCGCGCGTGGAAGACGAACCTGCCGCGCCGTCGCCGGTCGAGGTGCCGGTGGTGGTCGGCAAGGCCACGCGTTCGGATGCGGGCCGCTCGGTCAAGCATTGAATCCGGAAGTTTCCGGTGGCGGTTTCCAGGCTGAAGGCGTGCGGCGTGACCGGCTTGCGTCTGCAAAAAATTGCCGGGCCGCAGTCGCCGCCGGGGGATTCCTGTTATATACTGCGCGGCTTGAAACGCGGGAATAGCTCAGTTGGTAGAGCGCAACCTTGCCAAGGTTGAGGTCGAGAGTTCGAGACTCTTTTCCCGCTCCAGATCGCAGAGAAAGGGAAGCCCAGGCTTCCCTTTTTCATGTCGCCGTCTGCTGCCGAGAGGCTGGCGACGGCGGCAGATGGAATACGGCGCGATAGCAAAGCGGTTATGCACCGGATTGCAAATCCGATCAGCCCGGTTCGACTCCGGGTCGCGCCTCCAGTCGATCGCTCCGATCGTCCTCGCAGGGGCGCAGTCCGGGCGACGCGTGCAGGGCCGCGAGCCGGCGGGCATGCCCCGCATCGCCGGCGGCACGCTCGATCGACGGCTCAAGGCTCGATGACCACCGCCCCGACGTTGCTGCGGTTGAGCACCTGTGCGAACGCCGCCGGCGTTTGCTCCAGGCGGTAGCGTCCGCCGACCAGCGGCCGGATTCGGCCTTCTTCCCACCAGCGTCCCAGTTGCGCGAACAGCGCCTGCATCCGGCCCGCATGCTCGGTGCGCGCATCGATCTTGTAGTAGCCCATGTACAGGCCGCAGACGGTGATGTTCTTCACCAGCAGCAGGTTGGCCGGTATGTCTGGGATGTCACCACTCACGAAGCCGATCGGCAGCACCCGCCCCTCCGGTGCCAGGCAGCGCAGCACCTGGGTGAAGGTAGCGCCGCCGATCGACTCCATCGCCCGCTCGACGGGTTGGCCACCGTTGGCACGCAGTACCGCATCGCGCAGCGTGGCGGGGTCGCTGTCCACCGCCTGGTTGGCGCCTTCGGCAATCGCCCGTGCGCGCTTGGCTGGACTGCCGGCAACCGCGATCACGCGGGCGCCGAGCAGGCGGCCGATCTGGATGGCGGCGATCCCGACGCCGCCCGCCGCACCGGTCACCAGCAGCGATTGCCCGGGCTGCAGCGCCAGCAGATGCGGCCAGGTCAGCGCCGCAGCCACCGAGTTGTAGGATGCGTTGAGCGTGGTGGCCTGATCGAACGGCATGCCCGCCGGGATCGGGTAGACGTTGTGTTCATGCGCCACCGCCAGTTCGGCCAGGCCTCCGGACTCCAGCGAGGCCAGGATGCGGTCACCAGGGCGAATGCAGCGTACCGCGCTGCCGGTTGCGACGACTTCGCCTGCTGCCGTGTTGCCGGGGATGAAGGGCAGCGCCGGCTTGCGCTGGTACTTGCCGGCGATGAGCAAGGACAGAGAATGGCTCACGGCCGCACAGCGCACGCGGATGAGTACCTCCCGCTCGCCCGCGACGGGCGCGGCGACCTCATGCACCGACAGCGCGCCAGGGTCGCTCCACGTGCGGATCACGATGGCTTTCATGCTGCTACTTGCAGGTAGTTCTTGGTTTGATCCGTTGCGGATTCGCTCGGTGATGCTTGCGCAAACCCGGTGTGTCTTGTGGTGAGTCCGACTGGTCGATAGACTACCAGCAAGTAGGCCTGGTTGGAAAGCCGATGATGCAACAGGATCGTCCCCTTCATTCGGCTGCAGCGATGCGGCGCCTGCTGCGCCCAGCGAGCGTGGCACTGGTCGGCGCGTCCGCCAACGTGCAGTCGCTCGGCGGACGGGCGCTCGCCAACCTGGAGCGCTTTCCCGGGCGGCGGTACC
>JBDHRZ010000402.1:0-3228 GCA_039807845.1 Rhodoferax sp. | reverse complement strand
CGCCCAGGCCACCGTCCAGTCTATGCAGTTGTCCAGGCTCTGCAGGCAGCCGGCCGCCGCCCACAGCCGCTCTTCCTGGAACTGCATCATCTGGTACATGAAGCCCTGCCCTTCGGCGCCGATACGGTAACGCTGGGGCACGCGCACCTCGTCGAAGTGGATCAGGCCGGTATCGCTGGCGTGCATGCCGATCTTGCGGATCTTGCGGGCGCGCTCGATGCCCTTGCTGTCCATCGGCACCATCACCAGCGACTTGTTCCGGTGCGGCGGGCCGTCGCCGGTGTTCACCAGCATGCACATCCAGTCGGCCTGCAGGCTGTTCGTGATCCACATCTTCTGGCCGCTGATGAGGTAGTCGTCGCCATCCTTGCGCGCCCGGCTGCGGATCGAGGCCACATCGCTGCCGGCATCCGGTTCGCTGACGCCGATGCAACCCACCATGTCGCCGGCGATCGCCGGCGCCAGGAACTCGCGGCGCAGTTCGTCGCTGCCAAAGCGCGCCAGTGCCGGCGTGCACATGTCGGTCTGCACGCCGATCGCCATCGGAATGGCGCCGCATTCGATGTGGCCGAGCGTCTCGGCCATCGCCATCGCGTACGAGTAGTCCAGCCCGGCGCCGCCGTATTCCACCGGCTTGGTCAGGCCGAGCAGGCCGAGCGCGCCCAACTGCCTGAAGACCTCGTGCGCCGGAAACATCTCGGCGGCTTCCCAGGCGTCGACCTGGGGGTTGATCTGCTCATCGATGAAACGCTTGAGCGTGTGCTGGATCTGCTGATGCTCGTGGCTGTACTGCATGCCGTCGTGCTCCCGTGCTGCGGTCGTGTCGATGAGGTGGGAAGAAGTCTATTGCAGTGTTGCACCCGACACCGGTGTGGTGCATCGGTTGACAAGCTCAGGAGCGCCGAAACGGTGCGATCACCGGCTCGCCCGCCTGCTCCAGTCGCTCCATCGCATGCCGGTAGCCCGCTGCGACGATTCGATCGAAAGAGCCCCAATCGAGCATGCCGAATGCATCCACTTCCGGTGCGAAGTACAGATCCACCAGCGCGCGCGCCGCCTGCTGGCGCGCATGGCTGGCCATGGAACTGGCATCGAGCAACAGTGCCATCATGGACGGCAGCCGGTAGCGGCGCGCACTGCTGCCACGCAACTTGTCGCGCAGCAATTCGAGCGTGCCGGGAACCTCGTCGCAGGCATGAAGCGGACGGCGCTCGCGCAACAGATCGACGCCGATGATGCGCCCGGCACCGCGGCGGTGCATCACGTCGACCGGAAAATTGTTGAAATTTCCGCCATCGACGTGCAGTTCGCCATCGAGCAGCACCGGCGGCAGCACACCGGGCAGCGAAACGCTGGCACGGATCGACTTGGCCAGTGGCCCGCGCAGGTGCACCGTCTCGCGCGCCACCGAGTAATTGCTGGTGACGCAGAAGTAGTTCTTCCAGAGGTCTTCGATGTCGATCTGCGCGCCGGCACTCTGCGCCACCGCCGCCTCGATGGTGCGGCGCAACCGCCTGCCACCGATCAGCGAGATCAACGGCAGCAGGTTGTAGTCGCCCGTCGGGTTGCCATGGAAGGCTGCGCGCGCGGCGGCGATGATCTCCTGCGCCGGCAGGTCCATCGCAGCGTACGCCGCCATCACGGCGCCGATGCTGGTGCCGCCCACCTGGTCGAAGCCGATTCCCGCCTCCTCCAGCGCACGCATCACCCCGAGATGGGCGAGCCCGCGCGCACCGCCACCAGACAACACCAGCGCAACGGTCGCGTGGCTGACCACCCGGGCAAGCCGCTCCCAATCGCGCAGCAGGCCCGCGCGCAGATGCTGGTGGCCACTCAGGCGCCGACCCTGCAGCCAGCGCCAGGTCTCGGTGGGCGAGCGCCGCGCATCGGGATGCAGCAGCACGAGCGTGGTCTGGGCGTCGGCCTCGTCGCCGCTGCCGTGCAGGTCGGCTTCATTGGGGTGCGTCGCGGGCGACTGGTCGGCGTCGGCCACCAGCAGCAGATGGTCGCAGTGGCGGATGCAGCGCTGCGTCCACGCGGACGGGCCGTCGTCGGCCACCAGCACGACGAACGCGTGCTGCGCCTCTATCCGGTCCAGCAGCACGGTGACGCGGCGCGAGCGCTCGAAGTCGCTGCGCGCTGCCTGTGCCGCCCCTGGCTCACCCAGTTGCGCATCGATCTGCGCCGCGCGCAGCGTCGTCGTGCGGCCATGGGCCTGCAGCGGACGCGCCAGCGACTGCGCGAATCGGTCCAGATCGACGCCCGGGGTGATCGCCAGCACGCCGATGATGGCCGGTCTGGCCATCGGTGCACGCCCGAGGTTGACGCGTTTGGCACGTTCGATCACCTGGCGCGTCATGTTCAGCGAGACCAGCGGATAAGCCACCAGCAACTCCCGGAATACCGCGCCGGAAAACCGCGCCAGCACGCTGTCGCGCACGGCGACCACGGTGGCGGTGCGCGGCTCGCCGGTGAAAAACGCCATTTCCCCAACCGTCTCGCCACGCGCGATCTCACCCAGCACATGGCGCTGCCCTGCGCCGTCCTGGCTGATCGCGCGCAGGCGGCCGCTCACCACGAAAAACAGCGATTCGTCGCGCTCATCCTGTCGAAAGAGCAACTCGCCGCCACCCAGTTCGACCCACTCCACGCGCGGCAGCACGTGCTGCAGCATCTGCGCATCGAAAGTACCGAACACGGCGGCCAGCCCGTCGACCAGCATCCTGTGATGCGCTGCCAGCCGCTCTGCGGACGAGTCCATGGGCATCGGGGATATCGTGGTGGGCGCCCAGGGGTCGGAGCGTGTGACGCAATGAGTCCCCAGCGCTGAGCGAGGCCGGACTGGAGCCTGGCTTCAAAACCGGGAGAAATCGGGCTTGCGCTTTTCCAGGAACGCGCTGAACGCCTCGCGCGCCGCGGGCTCGGGCAGCATGCGCCCGAAACTGCTGTTCTCCTCCGAGATGCGCTCGCGCACCGCCTGCGCCTGGCTCTTCTTCATGAGGCGCTTGGTCTCGATCAGCGAACGGATCGGCTTGGCCGCCAGCTTGCGCGCCTGGGCCTGGACCAGCGCATTGGCCTGCAGCGGCGGCACGATCCGGTTCACGAGGCCGACCTCCAGCGCCGCCTCGGCCATGAAGGGTTCACCGAGCAGCAAGGCCTCGGCCGCGCGGTGGTAGCCCAGCATCTGCGGCAGCAGCAGGCTCGAGCCGGCCTCCGGGCACGGGCCCC
>JBDHRZ010000401.1:0-3244 GCA_039807845.1 Rhodoferax sp. | reverse complement strand
GACGCCGACGGGCTTCAGGGTGTCGAGATCCACTATGGGCTGGAAGTGGAAGCGGAAGGCCTGCTGCGCCAATCCTTCGCGGATGCGGCGCACCAGCCTGTCGCGGCCCACCACGCGGGCGGTGAGATCGTTGCTGTAGCGCGAGACGCAGTTCCGGCCTGACTGCTTGGACTGGTACATGGCGAGATCGGCAAGACGCAGGATGTCGTCGCCGTCATTGCTGTCGGCAAAGTTGGCAATGCCGATCGACGTGCCGACGACGGCGCTGGCCTCGCCGAGGCGGAAGGGTTTGGCAAAGGCCTCGATGATGCGTTCCGCCACGATGGTGGCGTCGTTCTCGCTGTGCATGCCGCCGAGCACGATGGCGAATTCGTCGCCGCCGAGACGGGCGAGGAAGTCCTTGCGGTAGACACAGTTGCGCAGGCGGCCCGCCGCAGCGCGGAGAAGCTGGTCGCCCGCCTCATGGCCGAGTGTGTCGTTCACGCTCTTGAAGTTGTCGAGGTCGATGAAGAGCAGGGCGCAGCGGTCGCGCTCCATAGCGCTCGCGTTCTTCAGTTCGGCGAGATGCTCGAATAGGCCCTGGCGGTTCGGCAGGTGGGTGAGGTGGTCGGTGACGGCCTGGCGGCGCAGTTCGACCTGCGCCTCCTTGAGGCCGCTGATGTCGCTCAACACGCAGAACTGCGTGCCCTGGTTGGCTTCGATGTCGGGCACAACCGCCATCAGCACATCGCGGCGCATGCCGTCCTTGCAGGTGAGCGTGAAAGGCAGGTCGCGGAGCGGGCGCTGCGCCGTGATGATCATCTCTTCCGAGGCGGCGAAGTCATCGCCCTCGGTGACGGAGAGGACATCGCGCATGGGCGTGCCGATCAGCTCCTCGCGGCGGTAGCCGGTTTCGTCGAACCAGTGGCCGCTGGCCGAGATGATCCTGCCGGTGTTGTCGACCGAGAACATCAGGGCCGGCATTTCGTTGTAGATGTAGTCGAGTCGTCGCAGCGCCTCGGCATTGCGCCGTGCCTCGGCGTCGAGCTTGTCCTGCATGTCGTTGAAGGCGAGAATGACGCTGCCCATTTCGTCATCGGGCACCACCTCGATCTTGGTGGGCTTGCCGAGCAGATGGGTGGTGCGGATCGCCTGCAGCAGTGCATGCACGGGCCGCCCCACGGTCAGGCGGAAGGAGAACCAGCTCGCCGCTGCGGCCACCAGCAGGCTGCCGAGAAGCGAGAGCAGGGTGAAGATGCGGAACAGTTGGCTCCGCGATTCCAATTCGGCGAGATTGTAGTGAACGCGCAGAAGTGCGCCGGGCTGGATGCGCACGGGCGCTTCGGCAATGGCGGTGCCTTGCGTGTCCCGGCAGCCCTGGAGAATCGGCGTGGCGGCAATCATCCGCCCGTCGCCATCGAAAAGCTGGGCGCAGGAAATCGCAGGATCGGACATCAGCAGGGTCAGGATGGCGCCCTGCGCCTCCTTGAAATCGCCTTGGGGAAGTGTGTTCAGCACACCCGCCGTCCGGAAGGCGAGGTTGCTCACCCGCACGGCAACACCGGTGCGTTCATCGCCAAACGTCAGTGTGCTGAGGAGATAGAGACCGCAGGTGGAGGCCAGCAGGAACGCAGGCAGCAGCAAGCGCAGGAACCGGCGCAGGAGCCGGGTCGTGCCGGCGGAGCCGGGCGTATGGTGCTTTGCCGTCTTCACGTGGTGTGCCGCAACGTCCCTGCGCTGCGGCGTGGTGCGCAGCGCGTCAGGCCCGCACCCTCGCCCGGAAAGGTTAATCCGCTCTGGAATGGCGCCGGATTCAGGAGATCAGAATTAAAGTTGTGTGAGCAAAACGGGCTTTTCTTGATTCAACAGATTGAACCAGCTTCACATGAAAAACCCTGGACCACAGGGGTCCAGGGTTATCGCCGGAAACGGATCTTTTGCAGGGGATCGGGGTATCGCGGCAGGAGAAACAGGGTGAACCGGGGCCAGCTTGGGGTCTGGCGAGGGGGCGGGTTATCAGGCCTGTGGCCAGCCCCGGCTCATGGGGTGCCGGACGATTTTGTCATCCGGCGAAACTTCATTCTTCAGAGCAATCCTCCACGGCGCACTCTTCGAAGACGAGCGGACCGATCACAGGGAACGCCTGATTCTTTTCCACGACCGTGATGTTTGCCGGGCGCACGATGTTTGCACCCGGGTTGATCGCGGCAATTGCTGTCGCCGCAGAACCGGCGATGGCCAGCACGAGAAGCAGATACTTCATCATCAGAACCTCCTTTCGGTTCGCGTCCGTTGAACTTGGAAAGTGCTTGTAAGGTTCCCGCATGCAACCGGTGCTGAATGCCGCATTCATTTTCCGTTCACTTATGGAAGCCGTCTGCACGTCAGAAAATCTTACGTGCCTGCGTTGAAAAATCGTGCTTTTCTTTGGTCTTAGGGAGTATGGGTCATGTCCAAAGAGTTGCACTGGATGTCCGCCACACGCTTGGCGAAGGGCTTCAAAAAATCCGAATTTTCGCCCGTTGACGCAGCCCGGAGCTGCCTCGCCCAGATCAGGACTCACGAACCCCGCCTCAACGCAATGTCTCTCATCGACGAGACGATGACCCATGCGATGGCGCAGGCCAGCCACAAGCGCTGGAAGAAAGGCGAGCCGCTGTCGCCCATCGACGGCGTGCCGGTGCTCATCTAGGATCTGCTTCTGGTGAAAGGCTGGCCCACGCTGCGCGGTTCAAAGACCGTCGATCGCAATCAGCCATGGGACAATGACGCGCCGTCGGTGGCACGCCTGCGCGAGGCGGGCGCGGTGTTCGTAGGCCTCACCACGACGCCGGAATTCGGATGGAAGGGTGTGACCGACAGTCCGCTCACCGGCATCACCCGCAACCCGTGGAACACGGAAATGACGCCGGGCGGTTCTTCCGGCGGTTCGGCGGCGGGACTCGCTGCTGGATATGCGCCGCTGGCGCTGGGCACGGATGGTGGCGGCTCGATCCGCATTCCCGCGGGCTTCACAGGAACCTTCGGCCATAAGCCGTCGTTCGGACGCGTGCCAGCCTGGCCGCTCTCGCCCTTCGGCACGGTGGCCCATGTCGGCCCCATGACGCGGCGGGTGAAGGATGCCGCACTGCTGATGAATGTCATTGCGCAGCCCGACAACCGCGACTGGTTCTCGCTGCCCTATGACGGTGCCGATTATCTGAAGGGGCTCGGCAAAGGCGTGAAGGGGCTGAAGATCGCCTACAGTCCGGCACTTGGCTACGTC
>JBDHRZ010000400.1:0-3247 GCA_039807845.1 Rhodoferax sp. | reverse complement strand
CGGCGAAGGCAGCAGCGCGGCGAGGTCGGTGACTGCCAGTCCGCTAAAGCCGCAGGGGTTGATGCAGGCGAAGGGCGAGAGATCCATCGCCACATTGCAGGCGACGCCATGATAGGTGCAGCCATTGCGCACCTTGAGTCCGAGCGACGCGATCTTGGCCTCGGGTCGGCCTGCGTTCGGGCGCACGTAGACACCCGGCGCATCACGCTTGCCGTAGGCATCGATGCCGTAACCCGCCAGCAGATCGATAACGCCGCGCTCGATGCGCTGCACCAGTTCGCGCACGCCGTAGCCCGCGCGGCGCAGGTCAAGCAGCACGTAAACCATCGTCTGGCCCGGCCCGTGATAGGTAATCTGGCCACCGCGATCAGTCTTCACCACTGGAATACCGGACGGATTGAGCAGCAGGTGCTCCTCTCTGCCGGCGATGCCCTGGGTGAACACCGGGGCGTGTTCGCAGACCCAGAGCTCGTCCGCCGTGGCTGGCGTGCGGGCGTCGGTGAAGGCGCGCATGGCGTCCCACGTTGCCTGATAGTCGGCACGGCCGAGCGTGCGGATCAGCATGCGCTCACCGCCGATCAACCCCCTCACAGCGCCCAGACGATGTCCGGGTGTGCGGTCAGGTCCTGATACAGCGCGTCCAGCTGCGCCTTGGACGTGGCGGTGAAACTCACCGACACGGCGAGGTACTTGCCACCCTTTGACTCGCGCACGGTAACGGTGGTCTCGTCAAAGTCATTGACATGGCGGCGGACGATCTCGACCACGGTGGATTCCAGCGCGACATCGTTCTTGCCAGCGACTTTGAGCGGATAGACCGTCGGAAAGACAAAGTTGGTTTCGCCGTTGCTTGCAGGCGTTGGTGGTGTCGGCGATGCAGGTGTGGCCATCGCTCACGCGCTCCGCATGTCGGCCTGCATCAGCGCGAACATTTTCTTGAACATTGGCCCCGGCTTGCCCTTGTGTGCCGCGTTGCCCACTGCCTTGTCGTCGAGCGCGGTGATCGCCAGCACACCCTTGCTGGAGGATGACAGCCACAGCTCGTCGGCCGCCCACATCTCGGCTTCGGACACTGGGCGCACTTCGAGTTTCAGCCCGTGCTTTTTCGCGAGATCGAATACGCCGTCCAGCGTGATGCCGCCGAGGATGTGGTTGTCCTTGGGCGGAGACACGATGGTGTCGCCAAATACGCAGAACACGTTGGATGCCGAGGCTTCGGTCATGAAGCCATCACGGATCATCACCACCTCGGCGCCGCCGTGTTCAGTAGCGTGCTGCTTGGCGAGCACATTGCCGAGCAGCGAAATGCTTTTGATATGGCAGCGATGCCAGCGCTTGTCGGGGAAGGTGTAGCACGGCACGCCGCTGTCGATCTGCTCCTGCGTGAGCTTCGGCAGCGGGTTCGACATCATGAACACCGTTGGCTCCACATCCTTCGGAAAGCTGTGGTCGCGCTTGGCTACACCGCGGGTGATCTGCCAGTACACGCCCTGATCGCCGGGGCCATTGCGGCGCGCGGCCTCCAGCACCAGTTCGGTCCATTGCGCATTGCTGTAGGGGTTCTTGAGTCCGATCTCCTTGCAGGAATTGTCCAGGCGAGTCAGATGGCCATCCAGCCGGTACGGCCTGCCGTTGATCACCGGCACGTACTCATAGACGCCATCGCCAAAGATGAAGCCGCGATCGAGCACGCTGATTTTTGCGTCCTCGACCGGCATCCATTCGCCATTCAGAAAAATCACTTGAATAATCCCTTGAACCAAAGCACTACGGAATGCCACATCCGCTTCCACATGGGGGCGGAGGGCGCCGATTCCAGCGCCACTACATCACGCTCATAAATCAGATTGCCCGCCCGCTTTACCTTGAGCAGTCCGACCGTATCACCAGCCTGCACGGGCCCAATCTTGGGCTCCGGGATGGTCAGCTCGGTGGTGATTTCCCAGCCTTTGCCGGCATCGGTCACAGCGACGACGTCGTCGCGAAAGCCCACCGGAATCTCGTTGACGGCCGACTTCCACACCGCCAATCGCTGGATCGGTTTACCCGCCTCGTGCAGGCGACGGCCTTCATACGCGGCAAAGGCCCACTCAATCAGTTTCTGCGATTCGCTGATCCGCGTTGCCTCGTTAGGCGCGCCCAGCAACACCGTCAGTAACTTGCGCGGAGGACGATTGACGGTAGCGATGATGCACCAGCCCGCAGCATCGGTGTGACCAGTCTTCAGGCCGTCAACAGTCGGATCCAGAAACAGCAACCGGTTGCGGTTTTCCTGAGTGATGCGGCCATGGGTAAAGCTCTTCTCCGCGTAGAACCTGGCGTATTGCGGGAAGTCGCGCAGCAGCGCGAGCGACAGCACGGCGAGGTCGTGCGCCGTCGAATAATGCCCCTGCTGCGACAGGCCGGTCGGGTTCAGGAACTGCGTGTCGTTCATGCCCAGCCGCTTGGCCTCGCGGTTCATGCGAGCGATGAACTCTCCCTCATTGCCTGCGATAGCAATGGCGAGCGCCACCGCGGCATCGTTGCCAGACTGGACAAGCAGGCCGCGCAACAAATCCTCGGTGGTTACCGGAGCCCCCGGCTCGATGAACATTCGCGAACCTTCGGCCTTCCATGCTCGCTCGGGCACGCGAAGGCGCTGGGTGAGCGACAGCTTTTTCTGGTGCAACGCATCGAATGAGAGGTACGCTGTCATCAGCTTGGTCAGTGACGCCGGATCGCGGCGCTGCCGCTGATTCGATTCGGCCAGCACTTGACCGCTGGTGGCCTCGACCACCAGATAAGCGGCCGCATTCACCACCAGCGCAGCAACCGGCTCAGCGACCGGGGTGGCGAGCGACGGCGTCGCGGGCGGAGGCGCCGGCGCATTTACTTGCGCGAAAACAAGCGCGGACAGCGCAACAGCACTGGTGACCGCTACGGCAGCCACCAGAGGAAAAGAACGAATGGGCAGGATAGCGTTCACTCAGGCGTGGGAGGTGGCCGCAGAAGCAGAGATTTTACGAGCCGGTGCGTTGATGAACGCGTAGTCGACCTCTGGTGCGTCGCCTGCGATGATGTCGGCCAGGGCGCGCGCCGAGCCAGGCCCTTCGGTCCAGCCCAGGGTGCCGTGACCGGTGTTGAGGTAAAGATTCTTGAGCTTTGACTGCCCGATGATCGGCAGGTTGGACGGCGTTGCCGGACGCAGACCGGTCCAGTACTCCACCTGGTCCCACTCGCACAAGTCCGGGAAGTGGTGCTTCGCGCG
>JBDHRZ010000399.1:0-3250 GCA_039807845.1 Rhodoferax sp. | reverse complement strand
GGCGTCGTCGCCCAGTATCCACCTGTCTTTGCGGTAAAAGCCAATTGCTGCGATCGTGACGAACCACAGGCGCTGCACCGCGATCACGCTTGCGCCTTCCCGTCGCCGAGTCGGACGATGGTGCCTTGCGCGGCTGCGACCAGTTTCTCTGAACCGTCGCCCGCAACTGCGAAGACATCACAGCGACAAACTGCTTGCATAGCGCCTACAGCCACGGCCTCAGCGCGAGCGACCAGACGCACGCCGAGCGCCGGTCGCACGTAATTGATTTTGAACTCTGACGTGACGACGGGCACCCGCATGGCGGTGCCGCCTGCATAAGTAAGCGCGTTGTCGGCGAGGTAGCTCACGACGCCCCCGTGAGCAAAACCGTGCTGCTGTTTCAGCACGTCGCGCAGCGGGAGCTCAAGCGTGACGCGGCCCGGTGCCAGTGCGCTTAGCTCGGCACCGAGCAACACACTGAAAGGCTGCTCGGCCAGAACCTTGCGGCCCATCGCCAGAAACTCGTCCGCAGACACAGTAACTGGCGCTGATTCTGCCATGCTGTCGGCCTCCGCTTGTGGTACTACGCTTAGGCGACTTCAAAAATCCCTGCCGCCCCCATCCCGCCGCCGATACACATCGTCGCGCAAACCAGCTTCGCGCCTCGGCGCTTGCCTTCGATCAATGCGTGACCGACCAGGCGTTGGCCGCTCATGCCGTATGGATGGCCGACGGCAATCGCACCGCCGTTAACGTTGAGCTTGTCCATCGGGATGCCCAGCGTGTCGGCGCAGTAGAGCACCTGCACGGCGAAGGCTTCGTTCAGCTCCCAGAGGTCGATGTCCTTGATCGACAAGCCAAGGCGCTTGAGCACTTTCGGAATGGCGAAGACCGGCCCGATGCCCATTTCGTCCGGGTTGCAGCCCGCGACAGCAAAGCCACGGAAGATGCCCAGCGGCTTAAGGCCGCGTTGTTCAGCGAGCTTGGCGTTCATCACCACGCAAGCGCCCGCGCCGTCGCTGAACTGCGAGGCGTTACCAGCGCTGACCACACCGCCCGGAACGGCGGTTCGGATGCCGGCCACAGCTTCGTAGGTGGTGCCGTCGCGCAGGCCTTCGTCCTTGCTGACGGTGACTTGCTTCGTGGTCATGCCGGTCTTCGGGTCGGCGACGCCGGCCGTCACGGTGATCGGCACGATTTCGTCGTCAAACTTGCCGGCATCGCGCGCGGCGCAGGCCTTTTGCTGGCTCTCGGCGCCGAACTGATCCATGCGCTCTTTCGGCATGTTGTAGCGCTTGGCGACGTTCTCGGCCGTCTGCATCATGTTCCAGTAGATGGTCGGCTTGTTCTTGTCGAGCCACGAATCCTTGAACATGTGCAGGTTCATCTCCTGCTGCACGCAGGAGATTGATTCAACGCCGCCGGCAACATAAACATCACCCTCGCCCGCGATCACGCGCTGCGCAGCCATCGCGATGGTTTGCAGGCCCGACGAGCAGAAGCGGTTGACGGTAACGCCAGACACGCTGTCCGGCAAACCTGCGCGCAGCAGCGCCTGGCGCGCGATGTTCCAGCCGGTGGCGCCCTCGGGGTTGGCACAGCCCATCAGCACGTCTTCGACCTCGCCGGGATCGATGCCGGCACGCTTCACCGCATGCTCAATCGCGTGGCCGCCGAGGGTGGCGCCATGGGTCATGTTGAAAGCGCCCTTCCAGCTCTTGGCGAGCGGGGTGCGAGCGGTGCTTACGATTACGGCGTCAGTCATGGTGCCTCTCCTCATCAAATCAAATTCGTTACGCCCCCAAATCCGGGGACAGAACCTAGTTCGCCGGTCCGGCGGCGTTTTTCAGTAGCTGGTAATAAAACTGGATCATCTCGGTGTAATTGGCCACCGAGATACGCTCGTTGGTGCCGTGAAAACGCGGCAAATCATCGGGCCCGGCGCGCACCGGCGAAAAGCGGTAGACGTTGTCCGCCACATCGTCGAAATGGCGCGCATCAGTGGCTCCGAGCATCAGCGACGGCGCCACGACGACGTCGGCGTGCAATTGGCGCAGCGTCGTCGCGATCGCGCGATAACCGGGTGCGTCGGTGCGGGCAACCTTTGATGGCTCCGAGTAACCCGCCTTCTTTTCCGCCTTGATCGGGGCTTCGCCAACCGCCAGCAGCGTGTGCTTGATCACGTCATCCGAGGTGTCGCCGGGCAGGATGCGGTAGTTCACCTGTGCATTGGCGCGGCCCGGCAACACGTTGTCACGCTCGCCCGCATCGGTCACCGTCAGTGCGGTGGTAGTACGCAACATCGCGGCGGTGCTGGCGCTTTTGGCCAGCTGCGATTCAACCAGCGGCTTGGTCAGCCAAAGGTTGGAAAGAATCACGCGGTTGGCCAGATTCATCTCGGGCGCGATGGCGTTGAACATATCGGCCGCGACGCCGCGAATCTGCACCGGAAACTGCTTGTCCTCAAGGCGCGCCAACGCGGCGCTCATCATGCCAATGGCCGACTGTCGGGCCGTCGGCGGCGGCATCGACGAATGGCCGGGCGTCGCGGTGGCCGTCATCAGCACTGTGAGGTAGCCCTTTTCTGCCATACCCACCAGTGCGGCCGGCTTGTCGAGGCCCTTCAGGATGCCTTCGACGATCAACGTGCCTTCGTCGAGGATGAAATCAACCTTGATGTTCTCGGCCTTGAAGCGTTTGGCCAGCACTTCCGCGCCGCGGTGGCCGGACACTTCTTCGTCCTGCCCGAAGAACAGGTAGATGGTCTGCCGAGGCTGAAAGCCGGACGCCACCAGCAATTCCACGGCCTCCAGCTGCGACATCAGGTTGCCCTTGTTGTCCCAGGCGCCACGCCCCCAGACGAATCCACCGTCGATCACGCCGCCAAACGGCGGCTGCTGCCAATCTTTCTCAGTTCCGGGGGCGACGGGAACGACGTCCTGATGCGCGAGCAGCGCAATTGGCTTCGCCTTAGCGTCGGTGCCCGGCCAGACGTACAGAAGGCCGTAGCTGCCGATCATTTCCCGCTTGAGCTTGGCGTGCAGCTTCGGGAAGCTGCTTTGCATGTGCAGGTGCAGCGCCTTGAACGCGTCCGCGCTCGCCTCGGCATCGGTCGCTGACGATATGGTCGGCAGCCTGACAGCCACCGCCAGACGCTGCGCCGCAGCTGCACTGTCCACCGCCGCCGGTTTAACCGGCGCCACCTGCAACTGCTTCGACGGCGTCAGCAGCGTCTCGCCGATCGCCGCGACGAGCAGCGCCAGCACCA
>JBDHRZ010000398.1:0-3272 GCA_039807845.1 Rhodoferax sp. | reverse complement strand
CTGTCGGTGCTGTGGGGCGCGACCTTCCTGTTCACGCGCGTGGCAACACCCGCGCTCGGACCGAGCGTGACAGCGGCCGGCCGGATCGGACTGGGCGCCGCGACGCTGACGCTGATCATGCTGCTGAACCGCCGCCGCTGGCCGTGGGAACACTGGCGCGCGATCGCCGTGCTGGCGGCGCTCAGCATCGCCGGACCGCACTTTCTCTACGCCTGGTCCTCGCTCTATCTGCCGGCGGGCTACAGCGCGGTGCTCAGCGTCACCTCGGTCATGTTCGGCACCTTTGCCTCGGCCTGGCTGCGCGAAGACGTCCTGACTCCGGCCAAGGTGTTCGGCTGCATCGCCGGCTTTGCCGGCGTCGCGCTGGTGGTGCAACTCGGACCGCTGCGCCCCTCGCCCGAACTGGTGGTGGCGGCGCTGGTATCTGTCATCGGCTCGGCGCTGTCGGGCGCCTGCGCGCCGCTGCTCAAGCGCGCCACCAAGTACATGGATCCGCTGGCCATCACCACCGTCATGCATGCCTTCGGCTTCCTGCTGCTGCTGCCTGGCGCCCTGTGGAGCCTGCCGCAGGCGCGCTTCACGCCCGGCGCGGTGGCCTCGGTGGTGACCATGGGGATCTGCACCTCCGGCCTGGCCTACTGGGCCTACGTGCGCATCATGCAGCGGGTGAGCCCGGTGGCGGCCCTGAGCTCGACGTTCATGACGACGATTGCCGGCGTGATCTGGGGCAGCGTGCTGCTGGACGAACGGTTCACCAGTGCCACCTACGCCGGTGGGCTGCTCGTGCTGGCTGCCACGGTGCTGGTGACCGGCTTCAACCCCTGGCGACGCGCAGCCTGAGCAGCAGCGATCGCATCAGGCTTCGCGGGCAGCCGGCGCCTGCGCCGCAATCGGTGCCAGCGTGCGCACCACGTCGGCGTTCTGCGCGCGATGACGCAAGGCATGGTCCATCACCACCAGCGCGAGCAGCGCTTCGGCGATCGGCGTCGCGCGGATGCCGACGCAGGGGTCATGCCGTCCCTTGGTCACCACCTCGGTGCTGCGGCCCTCGATGTCGATCGACTCGCGCGGCAGCAGGATGGAACTGGTGGGTTTCAGCGCGATCGAGACCTCCAGGTCCTGCCCGCTGGTGATGCCGCCCAGCGTGCCGCCCGCGTTGTTGGAGCGAAAGCCCTGCGGCGACAGACTGTCCCCGTGCTCGCTGCCGCGCTGCGCGACGCTGGCGAAGCCGGCGCCGATCTCCACGCCCTTGACCGCGTTGATCCCCATCATCGCGTAGGCGATGTCGGCGTCCAGCCGGTCGTACAGCGGCTCGCCCAGCCCGACCGGGACACCGCTCGCGACGACCCGCACGCGCGCGCCGCAGGAGTCCCCCGCCTTGCGCAGCGCCAGCAGATAGTCCTCCAGCGCCGTCACGTCCGCCACCGGGGCGAAGAACGGATTGTTCGGCACATGCTCCCAGCCCTCGAATCCGATCACCTGCTCGCCGATCTGCGTCATGCAGCCCCGGAACACGGTGCCATGGTGCTCGTGCAGCCACTTGCGGGCGATCGCGCCGGCCGCGACCGTCGGCGCCGTCAGGCGTGCCGACGAGCGCCCGCCGCCACGCGGGTCGCGCAAGCCGTACTTCTGGAAATAGCTGTAGTCGGCGTGTCCGGGCCGAAAGGTACGCAGGATGTCGCCATAGTCCTTGCTGCGCTGGTCGGTATTGCGGATCAGCAGGGCGATCGGCGCGCCGGTGGTCCGGCCCTCGAACACGCCGCTGAGAATTTCCACCGCATCGGGTTCGTTGCGCTGGGTGACGAATTTCGAGGTGCCGGGACGCCGTCGGTCCAGTTCACCCTGGATGTCGGCCTCGCACAGCGCCATGCCGGGCGGACAGCCGTCGATCACGCAGCCGATGGCCGGGCCGTGCGACTCGCCGAAATTGGTCACGGCAAACAACAAGCCCAAGGTATTCCCGCTCATGGCAGTCCCCGCATCCCTTCTTCCTGAGGCAGGACACCACGCCAGCCCTCTCACGGCACCCACCCCGTCGCGCGAATATAGCCCACAATAGACTGGCTTGAAGCGCAGCATCGTCGGGCGTCGCTGGTCGACCCGGGGCCCGTCGACATGAAGCGCAGGCCCAGCGTCGCACGCATCGACCTCCCATGGCGATGCCATGGACCCAATGGAGAGCACATGCCCGGATATTCCGACCCCGGCTTCGATACCTTGTCGCTGCACGCCGGCGCCGCGCCGGATCCGGCGACCGGCGCGCGTGCCGTGCCGCTGCACCTGAGCACCTCGTTCGTGTTCCAGTCGAGCGAACACGCGGCGGCGCTGTTCAACCTCGAGCGCGCCGGCCACGTGTACTCGCGCCTGAGCAACCCGACCAACGCGGTGCTCGAGCAGCGGGTGGCGGCGCTCGAAGGCGGCATCGGCGCGATCAGCACCGCCAGTGGCCAGGCCGCGCTGCACCTGGCCGTGGCCACGCTGATGGGCGCCGGAACGCACATCGTGGCCTCCAGCGCTCTCTACGGCGGCTCGCACAACCTGCTGCACTACACGCTGCGCCGCTTCGGCATCGAAACCAGCTTCGTGCGGCCCGGCGACATCGACGGCTGGCGCGGCGCGGTACGGCCGAACACCCGGCTGTTCTTCGGCGAGTCGGTGGGCAACCCGGGGCTGGAAGTGCTCGACATCCCGACCGTCTCGGAAATCGCGCACGCCGCCGGGGTGCCGCTGCTGGTGGACGGCACCCTGACCACGCCCTGGCTGCAAAAGCCGCTCGAACTCGGCGCCGACCTGGTCTACCACTCGGCGACCAAGTTCCTCAGCGGCCATGGCACCGTGATCGCCGGCATCGTGGTCGACGGCGGCGGCTTCGACTGGGCACACGCGCACGCGGTGAGCGGCAAGTTCGGCGAACTGGCCGAACCATACGAAGGTTTCCATGGCATGGTGTTCACCGAGGAATCCACCGTGGGCGCGTTCCTGCTGCGCGCCCGGCGCGAAGGGCTGCGCGACTTCGGCGCCTGCCTGAGCCCGCACGCGGCCTGGCTGGTGCTGCAGGGCATCGAGACGCTCGGCCTGCGCATGGCACGCCACATGGAGAACACCGCCCGCGTGGTCGAATTCCTGGCCAGCCACCCGTTCGTGGCGCGCGTCGGCCACCCGTTGCTGCCTGCGCACCCGAGCCACGCACTGGCACAACGCTTGCTCCCGCGCGGTGCCGGATCGGTGTTCAGCTTCGAGATCAAGGGCAGCCGCAACCAGGGCAAGGCCTT
>JBDHRZ010000397.1:0-3275 GCA_039807845.1 Rhodoferax sp. | reverse complement strand
CTCAGCGCTGCAGCAGCGCCAGCACCTGCTGCGGCAACTGGTTGGCCTGCGCCACCATCGCGGTGCCGGCCTGCTGCAGGATCTGCGCGCGCGCCAGGTTGGCAGTCTCCTGCGCAAAGTCGGCATCCAGGATGCGCGAGCGCGAGGCCGACAGGTTCTCCGAGGTCACCTGCAGGTTGGCGATCGAGCTCTCGAAGCGCGACTGCAGGGCGCCCAGCCGCGCGCGCTCGCCGTTGATGAAGCCGAGCGCGGAGTCAACCGTCTTGAGCGCCTGGGTCGCCTTGGCAAAGGTCGTGACGTCCAGGTCCGACACTTTCTGCAGTGTGGATCCGCTGTCGGTGGCCAGGTTGGTGGTCGTCACGTCGACCGCGAACGACTTGTCCGAGTCCAGCGTGATGTAGCCGACCACGGTCGCCGTGTTCGCCGTCGTGTCCGCGGCGAGCGTGACCGGGCTGCCCGATGCCGTGCCGTCGCTGGCGAGTTTCTGCACTGCGACGGCGCCGGCGTTCGCGACCGTGGTGTCGGCGACCGAGATGTCGTTGCCGGTGGGGTTGGTCAATATGACCTTGTCCCCGGTCGCATTGAGCGAGGCGGTGATGCCGGTCTTGGACGACTGGTCGTTGATGGCGGCGACCGCGGTTGCCAGCCCGTCCGTGGTCGACGGCGACGAGATCGTGAACGCGATCGCCTGCGCGGCGGCGTTGTCCGATCGCAGCGTCAGGTTGTAGGCGCCCGCGCTGGCAAAGCCCAGACTGAGTTCGGTGCGTGCCGTGGCGACGACACCGGTCGTGGGAGCCGCCAGGTTGATCTTGTCGGCGTTGGCCTTGGCGGTACTGTTGACGTCGACGCCGATCGTGGTACTGCCCAGCGTGCCGTTCACGACCATGGTGCCCGCAGTCGTGGTGTTGGAGCCCCACGCCGCGAGCGCCGCATCGCCGCCGGCCGCCTGCAACTGGTTGTTGCCGTAGACGTTGGTGCGCAGGTTGGCGGTGGTGGCGGTGATGGTCTGGTTCGCGTTGGCGCCGACCTGGAACTGTTGCGTGCCGAAGGTGCCGTCGAGCAGCCGCTGGCCGTTGAACTCGGTGGTTTGCGCGATGCGGTCGAGTTCGGTCACGAGCTGCGTCACCTCCTGCTGCAGCGCCTGGCGGTCGCTCGCGCTGTTGGTCGCGTTCGCCGACTGCACGGCCAGTTCGCGCACCCGCTGCAGGATGTTGCCCGCGCCGCTCATCGCGCCTTCCGTGGTCTGCGCCAGTGAGATGCCGTCGTTGGCGTTGCGTGCCGCCTGGTTCAGGCCACGGATCTGGGTCGTGAAGCGCTCGGAAATCGCCAGCCCGGCGGCGTCGTCCTTGGCGCTGTTGATGCGCAGCCCCGAGGACAGCCGCTGCACCGAGGTCGACAGCGAGGCTGCGCTCGCACTGAGATTGCGCTGGGTCGTCAGCGAATTGATGTTGGTATTGATGACAGAAGCCATGGGCTCTCCTGGTGGTGGTGCCGCACGCGGTCGACGGCACCTGGACGCCGGCAATACGGGACCGTTGGGGCAATTGTGGGGAGCCGGCAGGACCCCATGGCGTCGATAAGGCGCGAAAAAGCCGCCCACTTTCCTGGATTGCCCCTCAAGTTTTCCGGCCAGTGCCCGAAATCTCCGGCAACGGGTCGCATGCAGGGCTCGTGGTCCGGAGGGCCCCGAGCGCGGGGCGCCGGGCATTGCGGCCAGCTTGGTCCTGGCGCTCAGGCTGGCAGCAATGCCGGGAATCAGTCAGTCTTTCGTGGAGTAACACTTATGGCCTCAGTCATCAACACCAACCTCAATACGCTGACCGCCCAGCGCAATCTGGCGACGAACTCGGCGTCTTTGAGCACCTCCATCGAGCGCCTGTCCTCGGGGCTGCGCATCAACAGCGCCAAGGACG
Source organism: Rhodoferax sp. (assembly GCA_039807845.1). Lineage (GTDB taxonomy): Bacteria > Pseudomonadota > Gammaproteobacteria > Burkholderiales > Burkholderiaceae_C > CAISIP01. The sequence continues at coordinate 1,362 of JBDHRZ010000397.1, read as the reverse complement.
ACGCCGCCGGGCTGGCGATCTCCGAACGCTTCACCTCGCAGATCCGCGGCCTGAACCAGGCAGTGCGCAACGCCAACGACGGCATCTCGCTGGCCCAGACGGCCGAGGGCGCGCTCAAGTCATCCGGTGACATGCTCCAGCGCGTGCGCGAGCTGGCCGTGCAGTCGGCGAATGCGACCAACAGCGCGAGCGACCGCCAGGCGCTCCAGGCCGAGGTGGGTCAACTGGTGTCCGAACTCGACCGGATCGCCCAGACCACGTCATTCAACGGCACCAAGCTCCTCGACGGCACCTTCGGCACCCAGCAGTTCCAGGTCGGCGCCAACGCGAACCAGACCATCATCGCGGCCACGGCCAACCTGCGCACCAACGTCTATGGCAACAACCAGCAGGCGAACGCCGGCGTGGCGGCGGCCGCAGCGGTGTGGGGCTCCAATGGCGTGGGCACCGGTGCGGTGACGATCAACGGCTCGATCGGCAGCGCCTCCGTCACGGTGGCGGCGAATGCCACGGCCAAGGCGACCGCCGCCCAGATCAACGCGCAGACGGTCAATACCGGCGTGACCGCCACGGCCAGCACCGATGTGGGTCTGACCTTCAGCGCGACGGGCGCGTACACCATCAATCTGCGCTCGGACAACAACTCGGCACAGGCGGTCTCGTTCTCCCTGACGGCCATCAATACGGCGGAGGGTCTGTCGGCGGCGGTGTCGGCGATCAATGATCAGTCCTCCAAGACAGGCGTCGTGGCCTCGCTCAATTCGACCGGAACCGCAGTCATCCTGACCAATGCCACCGGCAACGACATCCTGGTGTCGGACACCACCACTGCCAACGCGGGTGACGTGGTGGTGCAAAAGCGTGATGCGGCGGGCGCGAACGTGGGCAGTGCCGTGACGCTGACGGCCGACACTACCGCCGACAACGCGACGGTTTCCGGCTACGTCACGCTGGATTCGGCCAAATCTTTTTCCACGACGTCGGTGAGCACGGCCATCACCGCGGGCCCCTCCACGCTCAAGCAGGTGGCCGGACTCGACATCACCACCTTCGACAAGGCCACCGACGCACTCAAGACCGTGGATGCGGCGATCGCCTTCATCAGTGGCGCGCGCGCCAGCCTGGGCGCGCTGCAGTCGCGCTTCGAAACCTCGATCGCCAATCTGCAGGTGACCTCGGAGAACCTGTCGGCCTCGCGCTCGCGCATCCTGGATGCCGATTTCGCGCAGGAGACCGCCAACCTGTCGCGCGCCCAGATCCTGCAGCAGGCCGGCACCGCGATGGTGGCGCAGGCCAACCAGTTGCCGCAGGGCGTGCTGGCCCTGCTGCGCTGATCGAAGTCCCATCCGGCGGATGGGCTGG
>JBDHRZ010000396.1:0-3291 GCA_039807845.1 Rhodoferax sp. | reverse complement strand
TGGACGTCGGTGCACGGGCCGACCTGAAATCGGATCTGCTGAAAGACCTGGAAAAGCACCGGCAAACCCTGGGTGCCTTTCGCGGCAACCCTGCGATTTCGGAGCAGGCACTCGATGCCGCGCTGGCGCAGGTCGAGCAGTGCTACAACGCCTTGAGCAGCGTGCCGGGCAAGCCTGGCCACGCACTGACGGACAACGAGTGGCTGATGGGGATTCGCAGCCGCATCGGAATCCCGGGCGGGACCTGCGAATTCGATCTGCCCGCCTATTACGCCTGGCAGCAGCAACCGGGCGCGCTGCGTCGTGCTGACCTGCACCGATGGGCAGCCACCCTGGCGCCGCTGGCCGAGTCGGTCCGTCTGCTGTTGAAGATGCTGCGCCAGTCGGGGGCAGCGCAAAAGATGATTGCACCCGCCGGCCAGTACCAGCAGAACCTGCCCCAGGGCAAATCGTTCCAGTTGCTGCGTCTGTCGCTCGATCCGACTCTGGGCATCATTCCCGAGATCAGCGGCAATCGCCTGTTGGTGTCGATCCGGTTCATGCGCCAGCAGGCGGACCATCACCTGCACGCCAGCACGGACGATTGCGCCTTCGAACTGACATTGTGCGCATGACCCGACGAACGCCAGTCAGCGACACGTCATCGTCCGACGACGTCCACAACAGCGCCGACACGCCGGCGGCAGGGACACGGCTGGTGCGTTGTCCGCAATGCGGCGGCAGCGCCGTCTTTGCCCCATCGAACCCGTACCGGCCGTTCTGCAGCGCGCGCTGCAGGAACATCGACTTCGGTGACTGGGCGGACGAGTCGTTCCGACTGCCGGCCGAGACCGACCCGTCGGACTCGACCGACGCCGGCACGCACCTGCAATAGGGTTCACCTGGCCGCGCAATGCCGGCGAGGAGGAGCAACGCGGCCTGGGCGGCGCTTGCAAGCGGTCTCCAGGGTCAATGGGTCGGCCCGATGTGACCGCGTTCGCCAGCCAACCACTCGAGCACCGGCACCGCCCCTGGCAGGACCGGCCCGACGCACACCGGCAATTGCTGCCAACTGCTGGTTTGGCCTTCGCGCATCTGCAGCGCGCCCGACCACTGCGCGACCTTGCAGAAATGCAGGTGCACCAGCGCGTGCGGATAGTCCACCACCCTGGAGCGCCAGAAGGAGATCTGCTGCGCTTCGATGCCCAGTTCTTCCTGCAGCTCGCGGCGCAGCGCGTCGCGCACACTTTCGCCCTGCTCCAGCTTGCCCCCCGGGAACTCCCAATATCCCTGATAGACCTTGCCAGCCGGCCGACTGGTCAGCAGGAACGCTGCATCCTGCGCACGCATCAGAATCCCGACGGCCACGTCGACCAAGGGCCGGTCGGCGCCCCCTTCGCGTGCGCGCTGCGGATGCACGCGCAGCGGGGTGGTATCGCTCACGTCAAGGCGCGCCCGCTGAAGTCGCGCGCGAACTGGAACGCGACGCGTCCGCTGCGCGAGCCCCGCTCCAGCGCCCACACCAGCGCCTGCGCTCGGGCAGCGTCGATCCGTTCCTGATCGATGCCGAAGGAACGCAACCACTGCGCCACGATTCCCAGGTACTCATCCTGCGTGAACGGATAGAAGCTGACCCACAGGCCGAAGCGCTCGGACAACGAGATCTTTTCCTCGACCACCTCGCCCGGGTGCACTTCGCCGTCCTCGGTGTGGGTATAGCTGAGGTTTTCCTTCATGTATTCCGGCAACAGGTGACGCCGGTTGCTCGTCGCGTAGACGAGCACGTTGGCAGTCGTCTGCGCCACGGAACCATCGAGGACCGACTTCAGTGCCTTGTAACCCGGTTCGCCCTCCTCGAAGCTGAGGTCGTCGCAGAACACGATGAATCGCTCAGGCCGATCCGCCACCACGTCCACGATGTCGGGCAATTCGACCAGGTCGGCCTTGTCCACCTCGATCAGGCGCAGCCCACGATCGGCGAACTCCTGCAGGCACGCCTTGATCAGGGACGACTTGCCGGTGCCGCGCGCACCGGTCAACAGCACGTTGTTGGCGGCCTTGCCCTGCACGAACTGCTCGGTGTTGCGGCGGATTTTCTCCTTCTGCGAATCGATCTCCTGCAGGTCCCGCAACTCGATCGCGGCCACGTGGCGCACCGGCTCCAGCCGGCCATGACCGGAGCCGCGCTTGCGATAGCGAAACGCCACCGACGCCTGCCAATCGGGCGCCGCCAGCGGTTGCGGCAGCGCGGCCTCGATCCGATCGATCAATTGCTCCGCGCGCACCAGCAGGTGCCTGAGTCGGTCGTCCATGCAAGCGTCCCGTCCAATGCTGCCGGCGCGGCAGTCCCCGTCAGCACTCACGAGCGGTAGTCGGCATTGATGCTCACGTAGTCGTGGCTCAGGTCACAGGTCCACACCGTGTCGGTGGCCGCGCCACGCCCGAGGTCGACCCGCACCGTGATCTCGCTCTGGCGCATGACCCGCTGGCCATCCGCCTCCTGATAGTCTGGGTGCCGGCCACCGCGGGTGGCGACGTGCACGTCGTCGAGATGCAACTCGATGCCGGTCTGATCCAGGTCATCGATGCCGGCATACCCCACCGCCGCAAGGATGCGTCCGAGGTTCGGATCGCTCGCGAAAAACGCCGTCTTCACCAGCGGCGAATGCGCGATCGCGTAGGCCACGGCACGGCACTCCGCCGCGCTGCGACCGCCCTGCACCACGACGGTGATGAACTTGGTGGCACCTTCGCCGTCGCGCACGATCGCCTGCGCAAGCTGGCGCGCCACCGTGCGCATGGCCTCGAGCAGCGCCTGACCATCGGCACTGGCGAGCGAATCGACCGACGCGTGCGCGGCCTGGTTGGTGGCGATGACGACGAAGGAATCGTTGGTGGACGTATCCCCATCGATCGTGATGCGGTTGAACGACGCATCCGCGAGGTCCTGCGCGAGCGCCTGCATCAGGTTCGGCGCGATCCTGGCGTCGGTGGCCAGGAAGCCCAGCATGGTGGCCATGTTCGGGCGGATCATGCCGGCGCCCTTGCTGATGCCGGTGACCGTGATCGTGGCCCCGCCCACCACCGCCTGCACGCTGCAGGCCTTTGGCACCGTATCGGTGGTCATGATGCCCTGCGCGGCGGAGAACCAGTTGTCTGAGCGCGCATCGGCGAGTGCCGCCGGCAGGCCGGCCTCGATGCGGTCGAGCGGCAACGGCTCCATGATGACGCCGGTGGAAAACGGCAACACCTGCTGCGTGTCCAGGCCCAGGTGGCGCGCCAGCGTCGTGGCACTGGCACGCGCGCGCTCGA
>JBDHRZ010000395.1:0-3306 GCA_039807845.1 Rhodoferax sp. | reverse complement strand
GCAGGCCGGCTGCCTTGTGCAGGACGTCGGCGCGTTGCTGCGGGGTGAGTGGGCGCCAGGCGGGAAAGGCGCGCGCGGCGGCCGCGATCGCAAGGTCGATGTCGGCGTCGCTGGCCACCGGCAGGTGGCCGACCACGCGCTCGGTCGCGGGGTCCGTCACCGGGCGGGTGTCACGTCCCTGCGCGCCCTCCCAGTGGCCATCGATGAAGAGCCCCAGCGGCGGATAGAACGCAGGCACGCCATCCTGCCCGCCCGGCGCCGGCAGTGGTGTGTCGGTCATGAAGCAAACCTCCGTGCTGCGTACGGCCGGGTTGAGACCTCGGGGACAGACCGTAGCGCCGCGCAGCGGTGCGGAGCTCTGTCCCCGACACCTCGTAGCTGTCCGGCTGTTCGTCTTGGGAACGGCCCAACTGTGCTCATGGCTGATTCCCCAGGATGACGGTGCCCGCGGCGGCGAACTGGCGCCCCGGACCGTGCGCGATGCTCACGTTCAGGCCGCTCAGCTGGCGCGCGCCGGCCTGGCCACGCAACTGATGCACCGATTCGAGCAGGGCGAACATGCCATAGCGGCCGGTGTGGCAGTACGACAGGCCGCCTCCGTTGGTGTTCATCGGCAGGATCCCGCCCGGGCCGGTGGCGTACACCGGCCGGCCGTCCTTGCCGGTGAGCGGCTGCGAGACGAACGCGCCGGACTCGCCACGGCCCACCACGCCCAGATCTTCCAGAAACATCATCGGCGTGAAGCTGAACGCGTCGTAGAGCATCAGGTGCTGCAGATCCTTCGGGCCCAGGCCGGCCTCGGCGTAGGCCTGGCGGGCCGAGAGCACGCTCGCATCCGACACGGTGAAGTCGCGCATCATGCCGACCTGGCGATGCGCCGCAGCCTCCCCGGTACCCAGCACATACACGGGTGGGTGGGGGAAATCGCGCGCGCGCGCGGCGGCCACCAGCACCAGTGCGCCGCCGCCGTCGGCGACCAGGCAGCAATCGAGCAGGTTGTACGGGTAGCACACCACGCGCGAGGCCATCACGTCCTCGGGCGTGATCGGCCCGGCCGCGTGCATGATGGCCTTCGGGTTGAGCAGCGCCCACTGGCGCGTTGCGGCAGGCACGTGGCTCATCTGCCACTTGGTGGTGCCGTACTGGTGGAAATGCCGCAGCACCGGCAGCGAGAAGGTCGTCGGCGCACCGGCGGTGCCGAACGGCGCCTCGAACTGCCCGGTCGGACTGGCCGGCGCGACCTCCACCTGGGTGTCGATGCGCGAGCGCCCGCTCTCGCCGTGCACGATCAGCGCCACGCTGCAATAACCCGCCTGGATCGCCGCCGCTGCATGGCGCACCATGATCATGTACGAGCAGCCGCCCACGCTGGTGCTGTCCACGTAGCGCGGCACGAGACCCAGGTACTCGGAGAGTTCGTTCGGATTCGCCACCGTGGAGAAGATGCCGTCCACGTCGCGCAGGCGCAGCCCGGCATCGGCCACGGCACGGCGTGCCGCATCCGCGTGCAGGCCGATGCGCGAGAGATGCGGCAACTGGCCCAGCACCTCGCTCTCCGCGGCCCCGACGATGGCAGCCACGGGTGCGCGCCGCTGGATGACGGAGACGTCGGGCAAGGTCCACGACCCGGTGGGCGCTGGCGCATCGGTCGGGAGCACCGCAGCGCCGTCCTCCAGCCTGAACCAGGGCAGGCTCACCTGCGGCGTGACGGCACGCGGGCTGAGCATCACCTGCTGGCCGATGTGCACGTTCTCCGGCGTGGGCGGTTCGGACAGTTCCAGGTTCGTGAGCAGGCGCGGGCCTTCCTCGAGTTCCACTACCGCGATCACGTAGGGCACCGGACCGCTCCAGCCCTTGGGCGCCTTGTGGCTGATGACGAAGGTGTGGATGCGCCCGCGGCCGCACGCGCTGCGCCACTGCAGCCGCTCGCTGCCGCAGTGCGGGCACAGCAGCCGCGGGTAAAAGTGTGCCCGCCCGCAGTCCTCGCACCAGGGCAAGTCCAGCCTCCCCTCGCGCAACGCCTGCCAGAATGGCAGCGTCTCGGGAGTCGCGCGCGGCAGCGCGCCTGCGTACGGAGCGACACCGCCTTCTGCCCGGGCGGCCGGCTGCAGGTTCATGAGGCTACTCCCCGTACCGTGAACTGCGGGGCTGAGCGTCTCATCGGATCACCGCCTCGCCGAAGTCCAGCGCGACGATGTCGCGCGCACGGATGCGGGTGCGAAAGCGCACGCGTCCCCTGCCCTCGTTCCAGATCTCGACGCTCTGTGGTTCGCCGGGATAGACCGAGGCGCTGAAGCGCCCGCTCATCTGTGCCAGCCGATCCGGATCACCAGCGCAGGCCGCCTGGATCAGCGCACGGCAGGCGATGCCGAAGGTGCACAGGCCGTGCAGGATGGGACGCTCGAAGCCCGCCTTGCGCGCCACCGCCGGGCTGGCGTGCACCGGGTTGTAGTCACCCGACAAGCGGTAGATGAGCGCGCTCTCCGGCCGGGTGGGAACGTCGACCACGGCATCGGGCCGGCGCGCAGGCAAGGGCTCGGGACGTGGCCCGGCCACGCCGGGCGCGCCGCAGCCTCCGTCACCGCGCAGGAAGGAACTCGAGGTGCGGGTTGCGATCAGCCTGCCGGTGGCGGCGTCGACGATGTCGCGCTCCATCATCAGCAGGGCGCCCTTGCCCGCACCCTTGTCGACGATGCCGGTCACACGGTTGCGCCCGATCACGCTGGCAGCCGACGGCATCGGTGCGTGCATCACCAGACCCTGCTCACCGTGCAGGCTGCGCACCCAGTCGATCCCGGTGCGCGGGTCGCGCATCCAGTGCCCGGGCCCGCCGAGCACCACCGCCATGCTGGGCACGACGCGCATGCCCTGGGCGTGCTCCTCGTGGACGTAGCGCAACTCCTCCTCGTCCATCGGATCCTGGCCGTAACCGAGCCCGAGCGCGTAGAGACTGGCGTCGCGCGCGCTGTAGCTCTGCTCGCTATCCGGGAACTTCCAGTCGAGCACTTCCTTCCAGTTCAGCATCGCACCTCCCGTGTCATCGGCATGGATTCTACCGATGGGTAGCGCCGTGTCAATGATTGTGCCTGCGCGCGGCCGCGCCGGCGCCCCAGCGCAAACCCGCACGGGCGCCACGATCGACCTCGACGGACTCCATCCTGCACTGGAGAAACACATGAGCCACAGCAGCCGGCCAGGGAGCACGCCGCAGCGCGCCCCCGCTATTGACACGGGCCGCCATCGAAGTTCTAATTCTTCATACCCGACGGTAGATATCTTGCAGGAACCTGGAGCAGCCCATGGGTA
>JBDHRZ010000394.1:0-3349 GCA_039807845.1 Rhodoferax sp. | reverse complement strand
GGACCTATTTCGGAGCGGCGCTGCGGGTGAGCAGGCCTGGGGCGGCCTTGTGGATCTTGATGAGCTCTTTCAGGATCTCGATGCCATCGTCGGTGAAGGCCATGACGCCGTGATCGTTGGGGCCATAGACCCAGATCAGGCCATCCTCCGGTTCCATTTCTTCAGCGACTTGCCACAGCCATTCCTCGTCTTCACCGAGCAGCCGGGCGACGCGGGCAATGGTCTGGACGTGATGGACCTTGTTGACGTGCACGCGGGTCAGGCGGCCTTGGCGCCGGGTTGGGAGGTCGGGTTCTTCGTAAGCGGTGAGCCGCCCCCATCTGGCATGCGCTTGTGAGATAAGGAAGATGCAGACGTCAGAAACACAAGCTCTCGGTGTCAGCTTCCATGTCTGCGACTATGCCTGATGATAGAAGTTTCCATGTTCTGGACGGGATCGCGGCGCGGCTGGATGTGAGCCCCGCGCATCCTCGGCGTCGCTGGTCGGCACAAGCCAAGGCGCATCTGGTCGAAGAAACGCTGAAGCCGGGTGCAAATGTGTCGGCGATCGCGCGTGCGGCTGGCATTGCGCCAGCACAGTTGTTTGGCTGGCGGCGCAAGGCGGTGAAGGACGGCATTGTCCAGCGCGACCCTGGCGAATCTGCGCTGGGTTTCGTCGATGTGACGCCGGAATACTCTGGCGGGATTGAAATCGTTGTGGCCGACGTGGTGATCCGGGCTGGCGCAAACGTCTCGCTGGCGACGCTGACCCGGGCCGTTCGTGCTGTCCGCAGTGTATGATCCCGATCGGGGTGAAGGTGTTGGTTGCCAGCCAACCTGTCGACTTCCGCAAAGGGCCGGATGGGCTTCTGGCGCTGGTGCGCGACGCAGGATCTGATCCGTTCAGCGGGGCGCTATTCGTGTTTCGCGCCAAGCGTGCCGACCGGGTGAAGATTGTGTGGTGGGACGGCAGTGGCGTGTGCCTGTACAGCAAGCGGCTGGAGAAAGCGCAGTTCGTCTGGCCCCGTGTCGGGCCGCACCGGGTCCAGCTGAACCATGCGCAGTTGCTGGCGCTGGTCGACGGCATGGATTGGCGGCGGGTGCTGACCCGGTCGGTCCAGGCCCCGCGCTCAGCGGGCTAAGTTCGGGTGCGGCATGATGAATCAGGGCGTTCGAAGGGGCTTCGCCGCGGTCTTGGAAGGTGCTCTGATCATCGGCGATGATATCTGCTTCGCCAGCCCTTCCCGACGATGTTGAGGCGCTCCAGGCACTGGTGATCGCCATGGCGGAGAGGGCGGCGCTTCTGGAAGAGCGCAACGCCCATCTTGAGCAGTCGAACCGGAACGCCGAGGAGCGCATCGCCCGGCTGATGGGTATCATCAAGATGCTGGAACGCTCCCGCTTTGGCAGGCGCTCGGAGAAGCTGGGAGCAGGCGTCTCCGGGGATGAGCAGTACGCCCTCATCCTGGAGGAGATCACCACCGGGGTGGCGGCTCTGGAAACAGAGCGCGACGCGGTGGCGGGAAGCCTGATGGCACGCCGGCCAGCGCGCCCGCGCAAGGCCTTCCCCGCTCATTTGGAGCGGGTGGAGGTGATCATCGAGCCCGCTGCGGTGGCCGGCTTCGCAGAGCAGGACCGTATCCTCATCGGCGAAGACGTGTCCGAACGGCTTGATGTGACGCCGGCCAGGTTCCGGGTGATCGTGACGCGTCGGCCGAAATACGTTTATCGCGGCCTTGACGGCGTGGTGCAGGCTGCTGCTGCGCCGCGGATCATCGAGAACGGCCTGCCGACCGAAGCGCTTCTCGCCCAGATCGCGGTCGCCAAATATGCCGACGGGCTTCCGCTCTATCGCCAGGAAGCGATCTATGCCCGTGACAAGGTGGGGCTCGAGCGCTCGCTGATGGCGCAGTGGATGGGCCGGGTCGGGTTCGAACTCGAGCCCCTGGTCGAGCATATCTTCGCGCGCATCAGACAGGCCGAGCGGATCTTCGCCGACGAAACCACCTTGCCGACACTGGCGCCGGGCACAGGCAAGACTAAGACCGCCTATCTGTGGACCTACGTCCGGGACGACCGATGTTTTGGCGGCAACGATCCGCCCATGGTGGTGTACCGCTTCGAGGACAGCCGATCGGGTGCGTGCGTGGCGCGCCATCTCGAGGACTATCGCGGCATCGTACAGGTTGACGGCTACGCCGCCTATAATCGCCTGGCGCGCCCTGACGCAGCCGAGAAAGGCGCGACACTGGCGGCGTGCTGGGCCCATGTGCGGCGCAAGTTCTATGAACTGCACGTCTCCGACCAGTCCGTCGTGGCCGCGCGCACCTTGGCGCAGATGGGCTCACTGTGGGCTGTCGAGGACGCCGTGCGAGGCCAGACTGCGACCGCACGGCAGCTGGCCCGTGAGGAGACTTCTGCTGCGGTCGTGAGGGATCTCTTCGCGCATTGGGACCGGGAGCTGCCCAGGCTCTCGCAGAAATCCAAGCTCGCCGAGGCGATCCGCTATGCGGTCTCTCGGCGGGCCATGCTGGAGCGGTTCTTGTCCGATGGCCGCATCGAGCTTGATTCCAACACGGTCGAACGCGCGATCCGGCCCCAGACCATCACCCGCAAAAATGCGCTGTTCGCCGGCTCCGATGGCGGCGGCCGAACATGGGCCACGATCGCAAGCCTGCTGGCCACGGCCAAAATGAACCAAGTCGATCCACACGCCTGGCTCACCCAGACGCTCGAACGCATCGCTTCAAGGTGGCCAAACCGGGATATCGAGGCGCTCATGCCTTGGCGCTTTAACGCCTAACGGCCACAGCTACGCGCTTACGGAGGCCGAGCAGGTAGAAGCGGAAGGCCTCGCAACGGAAGAGGCGGGCGATCCGGCCAAGCGCGAGGATCGCGCCAGGAAGCGGCGCGCCAACCGCGGCTCGCTGCCGGCCCACTTGCCGCGTATCGAGCGCATCGTCGACGTGGCCGACAGAAGCTGCCCCTGCTGCCGCGGCGAGATGCACGTCATGGGCGAGGACGTGTCCGAGCGTCTCGACGTGATCCCCGCCCAGTTCCGCGTCATCGTTACGCGCCGGCCGAAGTATGTCTGCCGATCTTGCGAGGAAGTGGTGTTGCAAGCACCGGCGCCCGCCCGGCTCGTCGAGGGCGGCATCCCCACCGAGGCGACTGTTGCCCATGTGCTGGTGAGCAAATACGCCGACCACCTGCCGCTCTACCGGCAGGCGCAGATCTACGCTCGGCAGGGCGTGAACCTCGACCGCTCCACGCTCGCCGACTGGGTGGGCAAGGCGGCCTTCCTGCTTCGCCCGGTGCATGAGCGGCTGTTCGAAAGGCTCAAGGCCTCGGGCAAGCTGTTCGCCGACGA
>JBDHRZ010000393.1:0-3354 GCA_039807845.1 Rhodoferax sp. | reverse complement strand
CGGTTTCCTCGATGTGAAAGTTGCCATTGTCGATGATGATGTTGCCGTGGATGCCGCGCAGTCCCTTGGTGTGCAGTGCCCGGGCAAAGCTCCACCAGCGCTCCAAGGTCATGAACGGATCGCCGCCCCCCTGCAGGATGAGATCGCCCTGCAGCGTGCCGTTGACCAGTTCGCCGCGTATCAAGGCGCGCGTGCGCCAGGTGTAGGCCGGGCCCAGCATGTCGAGGCTGGCATAGGTGGTCAGTACCTTGACCGTGGAAGCGGGACTGCGCGGGATGGCGAGGTTCAGGCCGGCCACGGGTCGCGCGGTTTCCGGGTCGAGCACCACGAAGCTCACCGCGGCCGGAGGCAGGCGTTGCGCCGCCACGCTTTGCATCACCGCGGGCGGCGCGAACGGCACGCTCTGCGCCATGGCGAAGTTCGCCATGCCCAGCAGGACCGCGGGCAAAGCGCCGGCGCGCCGGTTCATCGGTTCGCACCGCCGCTGGCCATGGGCGGCGTTCGCCGGCTTGCGAGCCACAGGACCAAAAGGCCGGCGATGGCCGATATCAACGAGCCGCCGAGCACACCCATTTTCACGCTGCCCGACTGCGGGCCCGTGTCGCCGAAAGCCAGGGAGCCGATGAACAAGCTCATGGTGAAGCCGATACCGCACAGGCAGGCGATGCCGAAGAAATGCAGCATGCCGGCGTCGGCCTGACGATCAGCCCAACCCAGTTTGATCAGCAGCCAGCTGCTCGTGAACACGCCAGCGGCCTTGCCCGCCACCAGCCCCAGCATGATGCCCAGGGTGATCGGATCCGCGAGCGCCTGTAGGCCGGTGCCGCGAACATTCAGACCGGCATTGCCGAAGGCGAACACCGGCAGCACACCGAATTCCACCCAGGGCGCGAGCCGCCGTTCCATCACTTCCAGCACCGGCACGGAGCCGGATGGCGTCGATGCACCACGCAGTGGAATGGCCAGCGCCGTGGCCACGCCCGCCAGCGTGGGGTGTACGCCGGACTTGAGTACGAAGTACCACAGCACGGCGCCCGCCAGCACATAGGGCGCGAGACGGTGCACGCCGGCAAGATTCAGCGCCAACAGCGCGATGCCGCAGAGTAGTGCACCGCCCAGCATGGGGAGCGACAGCGCGTTCGAATAGAACAAGGCGATGATGAGAATGGCGCCGAGGTCATCGATGATGGCCACGGCCGTCAGGAACAGCTTGAGCGAAGCGGGTACGCGCGAGCCCAGGAGCGACAGTACGCCTAACGCGAATGCAATATCCGTGGCACAGGGAATCGCCCAACCGCGCAAGCTCGACGCATCTGCATGATTGACGCCCAGGTACAACAGGGCCGGCAGCGCCATGCCGCCGAGCGCGGCCACCAGCGGCAGCAGCACCTGGCGGTGCGAGGACAGCTCGCCGCCCACCAGTTCACGTTTGATTTCCAGGCCTACGTACAAAAAAAACAGGGCCATCAGGCCGTCGTTGACCCACAGCAGCAGGCTTGCCGGTCCCAGCGGGAAATGCAGCAGCCGCAGGTACGACTCATACCAGGCGGAGTTGGCCACGAGCAGCGCCAGCACGACCGCCGCACTGAGCGCGATGCCGGGCGCGATGTCGCGCAGGCAAGCCGATGAGGAGGTGGACGACACGTGGCTAATGGGTGAAATTCAGTTGAATGCGCCGCCAGGCTCCCGAGCGCCAGCGCAGCCACAGCATGATACCCAATGCCATGATGTAGGCCACTGCGGCCGACCATCCCCCGATGGCGCCGTGGCCGTAGGCGGGCAGCCACGGGGTCCAGCCCTGACCGGGCGCGAACGACAGCGCATGCGCCAGCGGCACGAACAGGAACCACGATAGCGCAATGACCATGAACGCCGGCAGCAGCGCATCGCCCGCGCCGCGCAGGCAGGCGCTGCTGGAGATGTTCAGGCCATCGAAGAATTGATATCCGGCGGCGATCCACAGCAACAGGCCGGCGCGCGTCACCACCTCGGCGGCGCGCGGATCGGCGCTGGCCTGAAAGAACGGCAGGATCCAGGGGCCCAGCGCCGCCAGCGCGATGCCCGTGAGGCCCATGTAGATCACCACCGCGATGATGATGCGATTGCCCAGCGCATACGCCCAGTCGCGGTGCGCAGCGCCGATCGACTGTCCCACCAACGTGGTGCCTGCCATGCCGATACCGTATGCGGGCATGTAGGCGAAGGAGGTGAGCATCATCACGATCTGCGAAGCCGCGCCGTCCACTGTGCCGAGGCGTACCTGCATCAGCTGGAACAGCGCAAAGCCCAGGATGTCCGCAGCCGCGAGCAACCCCATCGGCATGCCGAGTCTGGTCTGCTGCATAAGGCCCGGCAGTCGCAGGCGCATGGTCAGATGCGAGCGGTACTTCGCGCGCGTGCCACGGTTCAGGAACAGGCACATCGCGACGATCGAGCCGACCGCCTGCGCCGCGCCCGTGGCCCAGGCCGAACCCGCCATGCCCCAGCCGAAATCGAAAATGAACAGCTGGTTCAACACGGCATTCAGCGCAGCCACACCCACCGACAGCAGCAGGCTCACGCGCGGCAGGCCGATGCCGTTGAAAAAACCCATCTGACCCCACAGCGCGACGCCCAGCGGCGCGGTGAGCATGCGCGGCTCCCAGTAGTCCATCGCCAGGGACAGCACTTCATCCGGCACGCCGAAGGGCGCGAAGATTCGCCGCCCCGCGAACGCCAGCGCCGCAAACAACGGCACCGTGAACAGCGCCGCCCACAGGGAAATCCAGGCCGCGTGCGATGCCCGCGCGTAACGGCGGCCGCCGTAGCATTGCGCCACCAGCGTCTGCACCGACATGCCCAACCCGCCCAACAGCACCAGGAATACCAGCACCGGCCAGTACACCGCGCCGATGGCCGAGGTGGCATTGGCCGACAGCCGCCCGATGAACCACGTGTCGGTGGCATTGAGCACGGCCTGTACCGCGCTGTTCAGCATGAAGGGAAATGCCAGCGCGCCGATGGCGGCATAATCCAGGCGCGGTTTGCCATCTTCGCCGATGCGTTGACCCGGCAGCAAGGAAGAAATCTCGGCGTGCATGGAGCGCGACAGAATATCATTGTGCAGGAATGAATCGCAGACACTGGAGCGGAAGCTTTTCGTTGGCCGTGGACGGCGCCGACCTGCTGGCGCTGCGCGAGGAGCGGAGCGGCGTGCAGCTGCTGCTCCTGGGCGCCAAGACGCTCGATGATGTCGCCGGTCGGCAAGTCACGTCTATCGAGGTGTGCTGGCACGACGGCGGCGCGACGGTCCGCCTGGATGGCAAGGACGGCGCGCGGGAACTGTCGGCTGCGCAGGTCATGGTGCACGAGCCG
>JBDHRZ010000392.1:0-3391 GCA_039807845.1 Rhodoferax sp. | reverse complement strand
GGCTCACTGTGCCGGCGCGGGTCATCGACGCGGCCAACACAGGCAGCTGCGAGGCGCTCGCGGATGGTCGCCAGCGGGTTGAAGGATCAGGGCAGCGCGGACGCCGCGTCCCGCGGGGAGCGGCCGCCGATGCCGCTGATCGACGGGCGCAGCGCCGAGGCACTGGCGCAGGCGGCGCAGGCATTGCAGGCCGGCGAGCTGGTGGGCATGCCGACCGAAACCGTGTACGGGCTTGCCGCCGATGCCGGCAACGATGCGGCCGTGGCGCGCATCTTCGCCGCCAAGGGGCGCCCCACGGAACATCCGTTGATCGTGCACGTCGACGATGCCGGCCAGGGCATCGATGGTGCGGCCTTCTTCGCGCGGCACATCCCGGCTGCGGCGCGCGCCATGATGCAGGCGTTCTGGCCCGGGCCGCTGACGGTGATCCTGCCGCGGCGCGCCGCGGTCGGCCGCGCTGCCGCCGGGGGCCAGGATTCGATCGGCCTGCGCTGCCCGGCGCATCCGGTAGCGCAGGCACTGCTGCGTGCCTGCCGGCAGCGCGGCGTGATGGGGCTGGCCGCCCCCAGCGCGAACCAGTTCGGCCGCATCAGCCCGACCACTGCGGCGCACGTGCAGGGCGAATTCGGCCCCGAACTGCTGGTGCTCGATGGCGGAGCGTGCGAGATCGGGATCGAATCGACCATCGTCGACTGCACGCGCGCGGCGCCGGTGCTGCTGCGCCCGGGCGCGATTGCGGCCGGACGACTCGCCCAGGCGTGTGGACAGGCGGTGCGCACGGCTGGTGAAGCGGGCAGCGATGGCGCGGCACCGCGCGCCTCGGGTACCCTGGCGGCGCACTACGCTCCCAGGGCGAAGTTGCGCCTGATGGACGCGCGCGCACTGCAGGCGGCGCTGGAGCTGCTGGGAGCCGACGTGCAGCCATCGGCCGGCGGGCCGGTGATCGCCGTCTACGCGCGCACGGCACTGCGCAGCCGGTCCGTGGGCGTGCTGTGCCGGCGCATGCCCGACGACGCCGCCACGACGGCGCAACAGTTGTTTGCCGTGCTGCGTGCGTTCGACGAGCAGGGCGTCAGGCTGATCTGGGTCGAGACGCCGCCGGACGAACCCGCGTGGGACGCGGTGCGCGACCGGCTGCAGCGCGCGGCGGCGGCCGCTTGAGTGCGGGCGCTGGCCGCTCGGGTGCGCTGCCGCGCAGCCGTCAGTCGGCCTGCCGGACGCGCCGGGTGACCGCCAGCCCGACCAGCGCCAGGCCGATCAGGGCCAGGCTGCCGGGCTCGGGTACGTCTGTCCCGCCGCCTTGCTGCGGCCGCCGGCCGGTGAGCATGTCCTGCGCACCGGGTGCTTCCAGTACCAGGGTGTAGTCGCCGTCCAGCGAATTGCTGGTGGCAAGCGCGGCAAGGAACTGGTTCAGCCAGGTCGTGGTCTGGGTGCTCAGACCCCAGGCCTTGAAGTTGCCGGTGGTGAGATCCCAGCCGCTGGTGTCGTACAGGCTCTCCCAGATGCCGACCTGGATCGCGGCACCCTGGTAGCCATTGACCGGGTGCAGCCAGGCGTAGGGGTCGAGCGGATTGATGACGCTGTTGACCGCGCCCAGGAAGTCGAGCGTGCGCGCGGTGGCGCCGAAGAAGTTGAGCGTGTAGTCGACGTCCTGGCCGTGGTTGATGTACTCGTAGATGTCGTAGCAGTAGGTCAGCAGGTCGGACGTGTTGTCGACGAAGGTGTTCGGGCTTACGCCCTGCGGATTGCTCGCCGTGCCCTGGAAGCGGCCGGCTGCGACGTATTCGGTGCGCGTCTCGGTGGATGGATCCGGCAGCTTGAACTCGATGTGCAGTGCGTCGTAGCCCGAGCCGTTGAAGATCGGATTGTCGAACTTCACGTGCACCGTGGCGGCCTGGCTGGCGACGGCGGCGCTGGCCAGTGCCAGGGTCAGGAGGGATTGCTTCAGGACGTGCATGGCGGACTCCGGATTGAATTGGCGGGATAAAAGCAGGAACCGGGCCAGCCGCGCAAGGGCTTGAAACCGTGGAAAAGTCCACGAATCCATGGTGGTCGGCCGTGACCATGTGTCATGAATGCCGACAGGTATGTCGGGATTTGTGACATTTCGGGCAGTTTTCGCGCGGCTTCGCGTCTGCGGCGCACCGCCAGGACCGTGTCGGGCTTTGGATCGCTGATGGCAAATCCAGCAAGAGTCGTCCTCGCTGGGGCCGATCCTCACTTTCGGCACCCCAAGCCCGACCGGCCTCTGGGCGGCCCGACGCCTGAGAGCCTGTGAAGATATGAATCGTGCCCGCGTGGGGTCCCAGAAAGGGCCCAATCTAGGCGCAAGGCGCAGCCGGGGTGGGGCCCCGGCGAGGCCTTGCAACAACGAGTGGGCCCTTTCTGGGACCTCACCCGAAGGGCCGGGGTGCCATAGGGCGCTGCGCGGCGTTACGGCGCTTGCCCGGGCGGCCAGCCCGGGCTGCGCACCGCGCCTTGCTCAGCACCCTATGGCACCCCGGCGCGGGCACGATTCATATCTTCACAGGCTCTGAGGTCTTGGTGCCGATACCGGCCGTCTCAGGGTCGGCTCGCGCCGGCGCGCTCGACCGCTTGCCCGTTTGCCGGCGTGCTCGACTGGAAGCGCAGTTTCATCACCAGGATCGCGCAGGCCAGTACCCCTGTGATGCCGTTGGCCACCACCACCGGCCAGGCGGCGACCAGCAGCCCGTAGCCCAGCCACAGGCAGGTGCCGAGCAGGAACACGCTGTACATGGTCAGTGAGACGCCGCGTACGTCACGTGTGCGAAAGGTGTGCCAGACCTGCGGCACGAAGCTGCCGGTGGTCACGGCGGCGGCGAGATATCCAATGGTTTCGATGCTCGGCATGATGGCGCGCATTGTCGGTGCGAAACGCTGCCCGCGCTTCACAGGCTCACTCGTCGCGCCAGGTCCAGTCGAGCAGGGCGTCGAAGGCCGGCCGGCTGGCGCTGGCGCTGGCGTGGTTGGCGATCGCGACCAGCACGTAGCGCCGCCCGCTGGCGGCGTGGACGTAGCCGGCCAGCGCCACCACGTCGCGCAGGCTACCGGTCTTGAGATGCGCGTTGCCGGCGGCGCCCGAGCGGTTGCGCCGCAGCGTGCCGTCGACGCCGGCGATCGGCAGCGAGGCGATGAATTCGGGCATCAGGGGGGACTGCCAGGCGGCCTGCAGCAGGCGCGCCAGCGCCTGCGCGCTGATGCGCTCCTGGCGCGACAGGCCCGATCCGTTGTCCAGCACCGGAGCCTCGGTGCCGCCCAGTCGCTCGCGCCACCAGCGGCGCAGCACTTCGCGCGAGGCCTCGAACGAGGCCGCGCCCGCGCCCGCGCCCGCGCCAGTGCCAGTGCCAGTGCCAGTGCCAGTGCCAGTGCC
>JBDHRZ010000391.1:0-3401 GCA_039807845.1 Rhodoferax sp. | reverse complement strand
CACCTGTCGCAGGCATAGTGGACTGGTGCGGCGGCCGGCGCAGCGCGTGCCCGGACCTGCTGCACGTCGTGGCCGAGGGTCGGCCCCGACCATCGTGGGAAGAGCGACACAGGAGGAAATCCATGAACTTGACGATCAGCGGCCATCACCTCGAAGTCACGCCGGCCTTGCGCAACTATGTAGAGACCAAGCTCGATCGAATCACGCGCCATTTTGATCAACTGGTGGACGTCAAGGTACTGTTGACCGTGGAGAAACTCAAGGAAAAGGAGCGACGGCAACGCGCCGAATGCAACATCCGTGTCAAGGGTAGCGACATGTTCGCCGAGAGCTCGCACGCCGACCTGTACGCCGCCGTCGACGAACTGGTCGACAAGCTCGACCGCCAGGTGGCGCGCCACAAGGGCCGCCTGCAGGAGCACCACCACGAAACGTCCAAGCGGCTGATGTGACGCCGGCGCCCGCCCGGGCACGATGGCCGCTCCCACCCGGGGCGGCCGTTTTTTTCTGTGCATAATCCGCCAGTCACCATGAATCGACTTGCGTCCATCCTGCCTCCCGCACAGGTACTCGTGCGGGTCGATGCCACCAGCAAGAAGCGCGTTTTCGAGGAGGCAGGCCTGTTGTTCGAGAGCCTGCACGGCCTGAGCCGCGCGCTGGTGACCGACAGCCTGTTCTCGCGCGAGCGCCTGGGCTCCACCGGCCTGGGCCACGGCGTCGCAATCCCGCATGGCCGCATCAAGGGCCTGAAGGCGCCGATGGCGGCGGTGTTCCAGATGGAGCGCGCGATCGGTTTCGAGGCCCCCGACGACCAGGCCGTCAAGCTGCTGATATTCCTGCTGGTGCCCGAAGCGGCAACCCAGAAGCACCTGGAGATCCTCTCCGAAATCGCGGAACTGCTCAGCGACGCCGCTCTGCGCGACAAGATGATCGACTGCACCGATGCCGCCCTGCTGCACCAGCTGATCGCGCAGTGGCAGCCGGCGATTTCGGCCTGAGCTTGTGATGGCGTGAATCGCAGGCTCTGACTTGCCCGGGCCACCATGAGACCCACCGCCGTCAGCGCCGACGTCCTGTTCGAGGAGTTTCGCTCCTACCTGAAATGGCAGTGGATCGCCGGGCTCGGCGCGTCCGAGCGCCACTTCGACGAGGTGGCGGTGCGCGCGGCCAGTTCGGGCGCCGACCTGGTGGGGTACCTGAACTACATCCACCCCTACCGCGTGCAGATCCTCGGCGCGCGCGAGATCGCCTATCTGACCAACGCGACGCAGGAGGACTGCGCACGACGCATCTCGCGCATCGTCACGCTCGAGCCGCCCATGCTGGTACTGGCCGACGGGCAGGAGGCGCCCGAGGCCCTGCTGTCGATATGCGAGCGCGCCCAGATCCCGCTGTTCGCGACCCAGGCTTCCTCGGCCTTCGTGATCGACGTGCTGCGCGCCTACCTGTCCAAGCACTTTGCCGAACGCGCCTCGATGCATGGCGTGCTGATGGACATCCTGGGCCTGGGCGTGCTGATCACGGGCGAATCAGGCCTCGGCAAGAGCGAATTGGGGCTGGAACTGATCACGCGCGGCAACGGACTGGTGGCCGACGACGCGGTCGACCTCTACCGCATCAACCAGACCACCATCGAGGGGCGCTGCCCCGAATTGCTGCAGAACCTGCTCGAGGTGCGCGGCATCGGACTGCTCGACATCCGCGCCATCTTCGGCGAGACGGCGGTGCGGCGCAAGATCCGGCTGCGGCTGATCGTCCACCTGGTGCGGCGCGAGACGCTGGAGAACGAATACGAACGCATGCCCTACGAGCCGCTGACCCAGGACATCCTGGGCATTCCGGTGCTCAAGGTGGTGGTGCAGGTGGTGGCCGGACGCAATATCGCCGTGCTGGTGGAGGCGGCGGTACGCAACACCATCCTCAAGCTGCGCGGCATCGACACCTACGAGGAATTCACCGAGCGCCACCGCAAGGCGATGGAACTCGAACCGCCCGGGAGCGCCTGAGCCTGTGATCCGGCTTCCATGCCGGTGATCACGGTCAGGAGTTCGTGCGGCCCCTGGCGGCGCGGTTCGGGCACGGATCCTTGCGGCAATGCGCATACAGGCTCAACGCGTGGTCCGCGATGATGAAGCCCTTGGTCCTGGCCACCGCCTGCTGGCGCTTCTCGATCTCCGCATCGTAGAACTCCTCGACCCGGCCGCAGTCCAGACACACCAGGTGGTCATGGTGCTTGCCGTCGTCGAGTTCGTACACCGCCTTGCCGCTCTCGAAATGGCTGCGGCTGAGCAGACCCGCCTGTTCGAACTGGGTCAGCACGCGGTACACGGTGGCCAGGCCCACGTCCGAGTTGTCCTCGAGCAAGGCGCGATAGACATCTTCGGCCGTCATGTGGCGCCGCCCGCCCTTCTGGAAGATTTCCAGGATTTTCAGGCGCGGCGCGGTCGCCTTGAGCCCGGTGCTCTTGAGTTCTTCGATGTTCGCCATGGGCATGCTCGACCTCCGGTGCGGCGCGCCGGAGCGGACGCAGCGGCTACAATGAAACGATCATATCGTCCTGCCTGCGCATGCCCCTGACCGCCGTCCACAAGCCCCTGCTGCTGGCACTGTGCACCAGCCTGGCCGCCTGCGCGGGGGGCTTCGACAGCACCAGCAACCGGATCGCCGGCATCGTCACGCCCTACCGGATCGACGTGGTGCAGGGCAACGTGATCACGCGCGAGCAGGTCGAGCAACTGCGCCCCGGGCTGGCGCGCCAGTCGGTGCGCGACCTGCTGGGCACGCCGCTGCTGCAGAGCCTGTTCCACGCCGAGCGCTGGGACTACGTGTTCAGCTTCCGGCGCAAGGGTGAAGCGCCGCAACTGCGCCGGCTCTCGGTGTTCTTCAAGGACGACCTGCTGGAGCGCTTCGACGCCGACCCGATGCCCACCGAGGCCGAATTCGTCGCCTCGCTGGACGACAGCCGCAAGTCCGCCAAGGTCCCGGATCTGCAGGCCAGCGAAGCGTCGCTGGAGGCGTTCGCCGCGGCGATGAAGGCGCCGGCCACGCCGGCCACGCCCGCGCGTGCCTTGCCGCCCCTGCCCGCCAGCTACCCGCCGCTCGAGCCGGCGAAGCCCTGAATGGCGGACATACCCAGGCGCAAGGTCTGCATCGCCGGCGCGTCCGGGCGCATGGGCCGCATGCTGATCGAAGCGGTGCGTGCCAGCGATGACTGCGTGCTGGCGGGCGCGCTCGACGTGGCCGGCAGCGACTGCATCGGCGCGGATGCGGCGGCCTTCCTCGGCCAGCCCTGCGGCGTGCGCGTCACCGACGACGTGCGCCAGGCGCTGGCTGGTTGCGACGTGCTGATCGACTTCACCCGGCCCGAAGGCACGCTCAGGCACCTGGCGCACTGCCACGAA
>JBDHRZ010000390.1:0-3412 GCA_039807845.1 Rhodoferax sp. | reverse complement strand
GAAAATGCACCGGGCCGATGCGCGCGGCCCAGGAAAGGCGCACGCCGATCAACGCCACGTTCGGGCTGAGCGCAGTCGGCTGCGGTTTTTCCGGCCCGCTGGCACAGGCGGCCAGCAGCAACACCAGCCCCAGCGCGGCAAGCCGCCGGCAGGCCCGCAGGCCACGCATGCCATGAATCGCCAACGTCATTTGCCGCCTTCCACCGTTGCTGGCGTCGCCTTCGTCACCCGGGGTTCGGCACCCAGCGCAGCCAGCTTGATCTCGACCAGTCGCCGGTACTCGGTGCTCTCACCAAGCGCCTGGTCGGCCTTCTCGTACTGCGCGCGCGCGAGCGCCGGCTTGTCCTGCAGCATCAGCAGGTCACCTTTGCGGTCCGCCACCAGTGCCGCGAACGCAGGCGGAAAATCGCCTTCGAGGCGGGCCATGGCGGCCGGATAGTCCTTGGCCTGTGCCAGCACGGCGGCCAGGCGCAGGCGCGCGATCGCCTGGTAACCCGGATCTGACGCCTTGTCCGCGACCCATTCGAGCGCCGCCCTGGCCTGGTCGGGCTTGCCGGCTTCCTGCTGCACCTTGGCGGCGAGCAAGGCACCCTGCCACGCGAACGTGGTGCTGCCGAACTTGTCCTTCATGTCGACGAACGCGCGCTGCACCTTGTCTGGATCGCCCAGTCCGGCCTGCCGTTCGAGTTCGTCGTACATCGCCGAGGCCTGCACGGCCTCGTTGCGCTTCCAGTACTGGTAGCCATTCCACGCCGCGTAACCGCCCAGCAGGACGATCAGGATCCAGGTGATCAGGTTGCCATACTGCTTCCAGAAGTGCTTCAGCTGGTCGAGCTGTTCCTGTTCTTCGAGGTCGAGTTGTTTTGCCATGGCCGGTCCTGGTTCAGGGGGGCGATTGTAGGGTTGGCGCCCAGCGCGCCAGGTCCGCCAGCGGCTGCAGCACCTGCGCGCCTGCACCGTCGCGCAGGGACTTGACGATCACCTGCCCCTGTTCGACCTCCTGCTGACCGAACACGAGCGCAAAACGCGCGCCACTGCCATCGGCACGCTTGAATTGCGCCTTCATGCTCGCCACGCCGGGCTGCGCGCCCGCGTGCATCTGCACGCGCACACCAGCACGGCGCAAGGCGTCGACGGTGCGAAAGGCCTGTGCCAGGTGCCGCGCGTCCGGGATCACCGCGTACGCGTCGGGCAGCACCGCCGGGGCGGCCAGTCCGCGCACGCGCAACAATTCGAGCACACGCTCGACACCCATCCCCCAACCCACCGCCGGCGTCGGCTTGCCGCCGAGCAGTTCGAACAGGCCATCGTAACGGCCGCCGCCGCACAAGGTGCCCTGGGCGCCGAGTTCGTCGGTGACGAACTCGAATACCGTGTGGCTGTAGTAGTCCAGGCCGCGCACGGCGCGCGGGTTGATGCGCCACGGCACGCCACACGCGCTCAGCAGCGTCTGCACCGTCTCGAAGTGCCGCAGCGAAGTGTCTCCCAGGAACGCCAGCAACTGGGGCGCTTCGTCCACCAGTTCCTGCATGGCCGGATTCTTGGTGTCCAGGATGCGCAACGGGTTGGTATGCAGGCGTCGCCGTGCATCGGCATCCAGCAGCCCGGCATGGCGCTCGAAATGCGCGATCAGGGCGACGCGGTGCTGCTGGCGTTCGACCGGCAATCCCAGGCTGTTGAGTTCCACCCGCACCCCGGGCAGGCCCAGGCGCTCGAGCAGATGCGAGGCCAGCACGATCAGTTCGGCGTCGACCTCCGCACCGGCAAAGCCGAGCGCTTCCGCGCCGACCTGGTAAAACTGACGGTAGCGCCCGCGTTGCGGCCGCTCGTGGCGAAACATCGGCCCGACGTAGTAGAGCCGCTTGCCGCCATCGTAGGTGAGGTTGTGCTCGATCGCGGCGCGCACCACGCCCGGCGTGTTTTCCGGGCGCAGCGTGAGCTGCTCACCGTTGAGCCGGTCCTCGAACGAGTACATCTCCTTCTCGACGATGTCGGTGGTCTCGCCCGTTCCCTTGACGAACAGCTGCGTGGGTTCGACGATCGGCGTGCGGATCATGCCGTAGGCGTACCGGCCCATCACGTCGCGCACGTGCTGCTCGAACCACTCCCACTGGGCCGACTCGGGCGGGAAGATGTCGTTCATGCCCTTGACTGCGCTCAGCCGGCGCGGCGCGCTCGTGCCCGCGCCCGAAGATCGTTCGGTGTCAGTGTGGTTCATGGTTGCCGGGCCGCGGCGCCTGCCGGGCCGAATCGCTGTTCGACGTAGTGCTCGACCGCCGTCTGGAAGTCGCGGGCGATGGCGTCACCGCGCAGCGTCATGCGCTTTTCGCCATCGATGTATACCGGCGCCACCGGCGCCTCGCCGGTGCCGGGCAGGCTGATGCCGATGTCGGCGTGCTTGCTTTCCCCCGGCCCGTTGACGATGCAGCCCATGACGGCCACCTTCATGGTTTCGACACCGGGGTACTGCGCGCGCCACAGCGGCATCTGGCTGCGCAGGAAATCGTCGATCTGCTGCGTCAACTCCTGGAACACGGTGCTGGTCGTGCGGCCACAGCCCGGGCAGGCGGTCACGCTGGGGGCAAACGAACGCACACCGAGCGACTGCAGGATGGACGAAGCCACCAGCACCTCCTGCGTGCGCGCCTCACCCGGCGCGGGCGTGAGCGAGACGCGAATCGTGTCACCGATCCCCTCCTGCAGCAGGATGCCCAGCGCGACGCTGGAGGCTGCGATGCCGCGCGCCCCCATGCCGGCCTCGGTCAGCCCGAGATGCAGGGCATGGTCACAGCGGCGTGCCAGCGCCCGGTACACCGCGACCAGGTCCTGCACGGCACTGACCTTGCAGGACAGGATGATCTGATCCGGATCCAGTCCCAGCTGGCACGCCAGGTTCGCCGAACCCAGCGCGGACTGGACCAGCGCCTCGTACATCACCGAGCGGGCATCCCAGGGCGCGGCGCGCGCGGCGTTCTCGTCCATCAGCCGTGCCTGCAGGTCGTGGTCCAGGCTGCCCCAGTTCACGCCGATGCGCACCGGCTTGTGCCAGCGCATCGCAGCTTCGATGATCTGGGAGAAATGGCGGTCGTGCTTGTCGCCCCGGCCCACGTTGCCCGGGTTGATCCGGTACTTGGACAAGGCCTGCGCACAATCCGGGAAATCGGTCAGCAGGCGATGTCCGTTGTAATGGAAATCGCCGATCAGCGGCACGTCGATGCCCATGCGGTCGAGTTGCTCGCGGATCGGTGCGACGGCCTGCGCCGCCTTCGGCGTGCTCGCCGTGATACGCACCATCTCGGAGCCGGCGAGCGCGAGCTCCCGGATCTGGGCTACGGTCGACACCCGGTCCGTGGTGTCGGTATTGGTCATGGACTGCACACGCACCGGCGCATCGCCGCCGATCGTCACGACA
>JBDHRZ010000389.1:0-3416 GCA_039807845.1 Rhodoferax sp. | reverse complement strand
GCAGGCTGCCCATCAGCCGCTCAGCCGCCGCTCCCAGACCTCTTCCAGGCTCAATCCTCGGTGGAATCGCGAGCCCGGCTCCAGGCTCACACCTCGTTGGACAAGACTAGGGCTGGTTTCGTGCGCGACTTCGGTGGCACAATCGCCGGGTCAGCAGGCCCTTCCCGAGCCACCGTCGCGTCCGCCAATCGGTCCAGCCGTGCCGCGGAAGGTTGATCATCCGATGAGACCGACATAAGTTTCCCCGAGGGAAACGGAGTGCAGCGAACCATGAGTCAATACCCGCCCGGCGCGTCCACCCCGGCCTCGGTCTACCAGGCCTACCAGTCCAACACCTATCTGTTCGGCGGAAACGCTCCGTACGTGGAGGAGATGTACGAAAGCTACCTGGCCAATCCGGGCAGTGTGCCGGATTCCTGGCGGGACTATTTCGACGCACTGCAACAATTGCCGGCCGTCGACGGGAGCAATGCCCGGGACGTGGCGCACCTGCCGGTCGTCAATGCCTTTGCGCAGCGCGCCAAGATGGGTGGCACGCAGGTGGTGCAGGGCAGCGGCAACCCCGAGATGGCGCGCAAGCATGTCGCGGTGCAGCAGTTGATTGCCGCCTACCGCAACGTCGGTGCGCGCTGGGCCGACCTGGACCCGCTCAAGGTGCGCGAGCGTGAGCACATCCCAGAACTGGAGCTTTCGTTCTACGGCTTCTCCGACGCCGACCAGGAGGCGGTGTTCAACATCAGCAACACCTTCTTCGGTAAGGAGTCGATGAGCCTGCGCGACTTGCGCAATGCACTGTTCGAGACCTATTGCGGCAGCATCGGCGCCGAATACATGTTCGTGACCGATCAGACGCAGAAGCGCTGGTGGCAGCAGAAACTCGAGTCGACCCGGGCCAATCCCAACTTCGACGCCGAAAAGAAGCGCCGCATCCTGGAGCGCCTCACCGCGGCCGAGGGACTGGAGCGCTTCCTGCACACCAAGTACGTGGGGCAGAAGCGCTTCTCGCTCGAGGGTGGCGAGAGTTTCATCGCCGCGATGGACGAATTGATCCAGTGCAGCGGCCAGGCCGGCATCCAGGAAATCGTGATCGGCATGGCCCATCGCGGTCGCCTCAACGTACTGGTCAATTCCCTCGGCAAGCTGCCCGCGACGCTGTTTGCCGAGTTTGACCATACCGCGCCGGAGGATCTACCCAGCGGCGACGTCAAGTATCACCAGGGCTTCAGCTCCGACGTGGCGACGCCCGGCGGGCCGGTGCATCTGACGCTGGCCTTCAACCCTTCGCACCTGGAGATCGTCAACCCGGTGGTCGAGGGCTCGGTGCGTGCCCGCATGGACCGGCGCAACGATCCGCACGGCAAGCAGGTGCTGCCGGTGCTGGTGCATGGCGATGCGGCCTTTGCCGGCCAGGGCGTGGTGATGGAGACGCTGGCGCTGGCGCAGACGCGTGGTTACTCGACCGGCGGCACGGTGCACATCGTGATCAACAACCAGATCGGCTTCACCACCAGCGACCCGCGTGACACGCGCTCGTCGCTGTACTGCTCGGACGTCGTCAAGATGATCGAGGCGCCGGTGCTGCACGTCAATGGCGACGATCCAGAGGCCGTCGTGCTGGCCACCCAGATGGCGCTGGCCTACCGGATGGAATTCCGCAAGGACGTGGTGGTCGACATCGTCTGCTTCCGCAAGCTCGGCCACAACGAGCAGGACACGCCGGCGCTGACGCAGCCGCTGATGTACCGCAAGATCGTCCAGCATCCGGGAACCCGCAAGCTGTACGCCGATCGGTTGGCGGCGCAGGGCTTCGACGCCGGCCTGGGCGACGAGATGGTGAAATCCAACCGGGCCGCGCTGGACGCGGGCAAGAACGCGTTCGACCCGGTGCTGACCAACTTCAAGAGCAAGTATGCGGTCGACTGGCGGCCTTACCTCGATCGCAAGTGGACTGACTCTGCCGATACCGCGATACCGCGCGCCGAGTGGACGCGGCTGGCCGAGCGCATCACCCGCATCCCGGAGTCGATCTCGCCGCATCAGTTGGTGAAGAAGGTCTATGCCGACCGCGCAGCGATGGGCCGCGGCGAAGTACCGGTGGACTGGGGCATGGGCGAGCACATGGCGTTCGCCTCGCTGCTGGCCAGCGGCTACCCGGTGCGCCTGAGCGGAGAGGACTGCGGACGGGGCACCTTCACCCACCGCCACGCGGTGATCCATGACCAGAATCGGGAGAAGTTCGACGAGGGGACGTATACGCCGCTGGAGAACGTCGCCGAGGGGCAGCCGCCGTTCGTCGTGATCGATTCGATCCTGTCGGAGGAGGCGGTGCTGGGGTTCGAGTACGGCTACGCTTCGAACGACCCGAACACGCTGGTGATCTGGGAGGCCCAGTTCGGGGACTTCGCCAACGGCGCGCAGGTGGTGATCGACCAGTTCATCGCGTCCGGAGAGGTGAAATGGGGCCGCGTCAACGGCATCACGCTGATGCTGCCCCATGGTTACGAGGGGCAGGGGCCGGAGCACAGTTCCGCGCGCCTGGAGCGCTTCCTGCAACTGTGCGCCGAGACCAACATGCAGGTGGTGCAGCCGACCACTGCCAGCCAGATCTTCCACGTGTTGCGCCGCCAGATGGTGCGCAACCTGCGCAAGCCACTCGTCATCATGACGCCGAAGTCGCTGCTGCGCGCCAAGGATGCCGCATCGCCCCTTGCGGAGTTCACCAACGGGGGCTTCCAGACGGTGATCCCGGACAGCGGCGCTGCGAAGGCCGAGCGCGTCAAGCGGGTGATCGCCTGCAGTGGCAAGGTGTACTACGACCTCGCGCACAGGCGCACCGACCGCGGCAGCGACGACGTGGCGATCCTGCGCGTCGAGCAGCTCTATCCGTTCCCGCACAAGGCGTTCGCCGCCGAGTTGCGCAAGTACCCGAACGCGACCGAGATCGTCTGGTGCCAGGACGAGCCGCAGAACCAGGGCGCGTGGTTCTTCGTGCAGCATCACATCCACGAAGACATGCTCGACGGGCAGCGCCTCGGCTACGCCGGCCGCGCCGCTTCGGCCTCGCCGGCGGTAGGCTATGCGGAATTGCACCAGAAGCAGCAGAAGGCCCTGGTCGACGCGGCCTTCACCAAGCTCAAGGGTTTCGTCCTGACCAAGTGATGGCCAGCCGTTTCATCCGAATCCCCACCGCATTTCACTGAAAGAACAAGATGGCCATCGTCGATGTCAAGGTGCCCCAGTTGTCCGAGTCGGTTGCCGAAGCAACCCTGATGCAATGGAAGAAGAAGGCCGGCGACACCGTGAGCGCGGACGAGATCCTGATCGAGATCGAGACCGACAAGGTCGTGCTGGAAGTTCCGGCACCGGCCTCGGGCGTGTTGTCTGCGCTGGTGCAGCCCGACGGTGCCACCGTCGCC